>JBLIIW010000034.1:0-25420 GCA_047635315.1 Halieaceae bacterium
ATAGAGCCCGGTGTCGTGGCCGTCATCAAAGACAATCTGCACGGCGTAGTGCCCGACCGGTTTCAGGTCCGTCACGCCGACCCGCTTTTTACCGAGTTGCAGCACCGCCTGGGAAGGGTGGTGCCCGCGCACTTCGGCGGAGGGAGAAGAGACTCGCAGATACTCCCAGCTGAGCGCGTAGCGGCTGCCATCTGGATAGTCGAGTTCCAACACGCGGGACTGCTTGCGTAGTTGAATTCCTGTGGGCCTGGGTGCCTTGTTCGCGGTCACAGTATAAAACGCGACAGATCTTCGTCTGAGGAAAGATCGGCCAGTTGGGAATCTACGTAGGCGGCATCGATGCGCAGATCGCCACCACCCAGGCCCTCGTCAGCCGCGTGGAAGGAGGCGTCCTCAAGGAGTCGTTCCATCACCGTATACAGGCGCCGCGCGCCGATATTCTCGGTGTTTTCGTTCAGCTGCCAGGCGATCTCCGCAATGCGCGCGATACCGTCCTCACAGAACTCCAGCGTTAGCCCTTCCGTGGCCAGCAAGGCGCTGTACTGGCGCGTCAGGGCCGCATCAGGCTCGACGAGAATGCGCCGAAAATCTTCGGGACTGAGGGCCGCCAGTTCCACCCGAATGGGCAGGCGGCCCTGCAGTTCCGGAATCAGGTCTGAGGGTTTGGCGAGGTGAAACGCGCCCGAGGCGATAAACAGGATATGGTCGGTCTTCAGCATGCCGTACTTGGTGCTGACCGTGCAGCCCTCAATCAGGGGCAGCAGGTCGCGCTGTACGCCCTCCCGGGATACATCGACGCCGGTGGTCTCGCCGCGTTTGGCAACCTTATCCAGCTCGTCAATGAATACGATGCCGTTTTGTTCCGCTGACTGCAGGGCGGTCTGCTTGATTTCGTCCTCGTTAACCAGGCGGCCGGCCTCCTCGTCGCGCAGGGCTATAAAAGCCAGGCTGATCGGCATGCGGCGCTTTTTGGGTTGCGAGCGCGCCAGATTGGCAAACATGCCCTGCAGCTGGTTGGTCATTTCCTCCATGCCCGGGGGCGCACTGATCTCCACGCTGCTTGGCGTGCTCACCTCGAGGTCAATTTCCTTGTCGTCCAGTTCACCCTGGCGCATCTTCTTGCGCAGCATCTGCCGGGTGCCCTCGCCCTGGGGTGCGCTGCTGTCCCGGGCTACCGGCAGCAGTATGTCGAGAATACGCTCCTCCGCCGCTTCTTCGGCGCGAAAGCGCACCTTCTCCATGGCTTGTTCCCGGAGCATCTTTACCGCCATTTCGACGAGGTCGCGAATAATCGATTCGACGTCCCGCCCCACGTAGCCCACTTCCGTAAACTTGGTGGCTTCCACCTTTATAAAAGGCGCCTTGGCAAGGCGTGCGAGACGGCGGGCTATCTCTGTTTTGCCTACGCCTGTCGGGCCAATCATGAGAATATTTTTTGGTGTGATTTCGGCGCGCAGACCCTCCTCTACCTGCATGCGGCGCCAACGACTACGCAGTGCGTTGGCTACGGCGCGCTTGGCGTCCTGCTGTCCGATAATATGTTTGTCGAGTTCGTGGACGATCTCGCGGGGGGTCATATTCGACATAATTGCTACTTAGCGGCCTCAGTAGTCGAGCTGTTCAATAGTGCGCTGCTGGTTGGTGTAGATACAGATGTCGGCGGCAATCCCCAGGCCTTTTTCAACAATATCCCGGGCGCCAAGCTCGGTGTTGTTCAGGAGAGCCTGGGCCGCGGCCTGCGCGAAGGCGCCGCCGGAGCCGATGGCGATCAGGTTGTTCTCCGGCTCTATAACATCGCCGTTACCGGATATGACCAGGGAGGTTTCCTTGTCGGCCACGGCCAGGAGTGCTTCGAGCTGCCGCAAGGAGCGCTGTGTGCGCCAAGCCTTGGCGAGCTCTACTGCGGCCCGGGTTAGTTGCCCCCCGTGCTTTTCGAGCTGCTCCTCGAAGAGTTCGAAGAGCGTGAAGGCATCGGCGGTACCGCCGGCAAATCCCGCCAAAACCTGGTCCTTGTGGAGTCGACGGACCTTGCGTGCGTTGCCCTTCATGATGGTGTTGCCCATGGATACCTGGCCGTCACCACCGACGACCACACTGTTTCCCCGGCGCACACAGAGGATTGTGGTCCCTCTAAATTGCTCCACGCGTAAATCTCCTGACGGTTGAATGTCATTTATGGGGTCGGCAGAGCGAACTTCAAGCCGCGCGCTTCCTTCAGGGGGGGGTGCGGCGCACCAGTAGTGTGTCGATGCCCTCCTGGGCCGTCAGGCTGCGCGCGCGGGCCATGGCCGAGCGGGTCTCAAAAGGGCCCAGGACAACGCGAAACCAGCGCCCGTTGCTGCCGCTACTTTCTTCGATCTCAGGGCTGAGTCCGAGTAACAGGAGCTTCGCCCGATGCCTGTCCGCGTCCACTTCCTGATGGAACGAACCCGCCTGCAACATATAGAGGGCCTGTGCCTGCTGGGCCCGCTCTCTGGGTAGCTCTGCGGGATCGATATCTTCGGTGATGCGCTGTTCTGGCAGCACTTCATAAAAATCGAAGACCGGCTGCGATGTGACGCTCGTGCGCGCGACCTCCGCGGGCTGCGCCGGGTTTTCTTCCGCTGGCAAACTCACCAAATAGAGAAGAAATGCGGCAAACAGGCCACTGAAAACACCGGCCCCATACCAGCGCAGGGCGCCGCCCTCCGGCGTGGCCTGCTGCCGGCTGGCACCGCGGCCGCTTTTGCGTTGCTGACTCATGATTGTGGCTACATGAGCTCGGGCGCTGAGACGCCGAGAAGATCAAGGCCGTTGGCGAGCACCTGCCGCACGGCTTCAGAGAGCGCCAGTCGTGCCTGGCGGAGCGCCACATCCTCGGCCAGCACCTTGTGAGCGTTGTAGTAGGCGTGAAACTCGCCGGCGAGTTCGCGAAGATAATTGGCTATCTGTTGCGGTTCGCTGCTGCTGGCGGCGCGGCGTACGGTCTCCGGAAAGCGCGTCAGCTGCTTCATCAGCTCGGTTTCTTGCGCTTCTTCCAAGCGCTCCAGATCCAGGGTGCTGAGATCCAGGTCCATTTCCAGCCCCCGCTCCGCGAGCTTGCGTTTTACGCTGCACACGCGCGCGTGGGCATATTGTATGTAGAACACGGGATTGTCGTTGGACTGTGACAGGGCCAGATCGATGTCAAAGGTGAGCTGCGAATTGGGCGAGCGGGCCACCAGAAAGTAACGCGTGGCATCGCGTCCGACCTCATCGACCAGGTCGCTCAGGGTGAGGTAGCTGCCCGCGCGTTTGGAAAGCTTGACCTCCTGGCCTTCGCGCATAACGGTCACCATCTGGTGCAGAACGTAATCGGGCCAACCCTCGGGAATGCCGGCATCCAGAGCCTGCAGGCCCGCCCGCACCCGGGTCACGGTGCTGTGGTGATCGGCACCCTGCTCGTTTACCACGCGCTCGAAGCCGCGCTGCCATTTGTTGAGGTGGTAGGCAACATCCGGAAGGAAGTAGGTGTAAGCCCCGTCCTGCTTGCGCATCACCCGATCCTTGTCATCGCCAAAGTCCGTGGTTCGTAGCCACAGGGCGCCGTCCTTCTCGTAGGCGCAGCCCTGCTCCAAGAGCCGCGCTGCGGTTTTTTCAACCTCACCGGATTCGTAGAGGGAGGACTCGAGAAAATACACGTCAAAAGATACGCCAAAGTTTTTCAGGTCCAGATCCTGTTTCTGCCGCAACCACGCCACGGCGAAATCACGCACAGCCTCAAGTTGATCCGGATCTGCGGCTGCGGTGACGGATTTGTCGCTTGCCTCCACGGCCGCCCCCTGCAGATAGGCCTCTGCCAGTTCAGTAATGTAGTCGCCGCGGTAACCATTCTCAGGCCAGCCCGGGTCATCGGGCGTCAGTCCCTTACAGCGAGCCTGTACGGAGAGGGCGAGATTGTTGATCTGGGCCCCGGCGTCGTTGTAGTAGAACTCCCGGGTCACCGCCCAGCCGCAGGCCTCGAGAATGCGTGCAAGGCTGTCGCCCACCGCTGCACCGCGACCATGGCCCACATGCAGTGGGCCCGTGGGGTTTGCGGAGACAAACTCAACCTGCACCTTTCGACCGGCCCCTTCGTTACACCGGCCAAAGGCTTGCTTCTGTCTCAATACCTCGCCTATTACCGCGCTTTGGCTGTCGCGGGAGAGGAAA
This sequence comes from Halieaceae bacterium, assembly GCA_047635315.1. Lineage (GTDB taxonomy): Bacteria > Pseudomonadota > Gammaproteobacteria > Pseudomonadales > Halieaceae > Congregibacter. The sequence continues at coordinate 4,171 of JBLIIW010000034.1, forward strand.
AAGTTGATAAAACCGGGCCCGGCAATTTCCGTCCGTGCGATAGAATCGTTGGCTGGCAGCGCGGCGCACAGCTGTTCTGCGAGAACACGCGGCGCCATACGCAATTGTTTGGCGGTGGCGAGTGCGATGTTACTGGCCCAATCTCCATGGCTTGGGTCGCGTGTGCGCTCGACCTGTACGGACGGGGATTCCAGCTCCAACTGCTGGGCCTCGGCCACCTTGCGCAGGGCTTCGCCGAGGAGCGCGGCAACAATATCTTTCATGAACGGTTTCCGTAGGTGCAGGACAGGGATGTCCCAGCGGGGTGCATTATCCCGCGTCGACCCCGCCTTGGCCAGATTGCTGAGGGCCCGGTGTGCCCGGTGCCCTCAAACCACGTCCACCGGGTCTACATCGATGAACCAGCTAAGTTCTTTGGACCGAGCCATGCCCTCGGCGATGTGGGTTAACAGGCGGGTGGCCTCCTGCGAGAGAGTGCGAGAGGGGGCGAGACACCAGAGCTGCCAGCGATAGCGACCTGCGCGCCGCGGCATGGCAGATGGCAGTGGGCCAATAATCTGGCACCCGGATGGCAGCTGCTGCACTGCCGTCGCGCGGACCGCCTGGAGAAATTTCTCGCCCGCTGTCTCCTGGACAGCATCGCTGCGCAGCAGGAAAAGCTGCCCGGCGGGGGGCAGCCCCGCTGCACAGCGGCTCTCCAGCAGCCGCAGTGCCATTTCCCGGTAGCTGCCCCCGCGCAGCCCCATAACCAGGGGGTCGCTCGGGTAGTGGGTCTGCAGAAGAACACGACCTCCCTGACGCTCGCGTCCGGCGCGTCCGGCGACCTGTATGAGCAGTTGTGCCATGCGTTCAGGGCCGCGAAAATCCGCGCTGTAAAGAAGTGCGTCTGTATCGATTACACCCACCAGCTGCACGGCGGGGAAGTGGTGCCCTTTGGTTAGCATCTGTGTGCCCAGCAGTACGCAGGGCTCATCACTATGCGCGATGGAAAGCAGCATCTGCATCGCCTCGGGGCCGCGCATGGCATCACTATCGACGCGGTATACGGGGCACTTGAGGGTGCTGCGAAGAAATTCCTCGGTTTGTTCTGTGCCGAGGCCGCGAGCCATCAGGGCATCGCTGCCACAGTCTGGGCAGCGCGGAGCCAGCGGCTGCCGGGCGGCGCAGTGGTGGCAGCGCAGGCAACGCTGGCGCAGATGCACGGTCATTCGCGCATCACAGTTGCGGCATCCGGCGACCCATCCACAGCTGTGGCACTGCAGGGTGGGTGCGTAGCCGCGGCGATTCAGGAACAGCAGCGCCTGCTGTTTTTCAACCTCAACGGTTTGGCGCACCGCCGCCAGCAGGAGTTCGCTGATCCCGCCCTGCAGCGGCACGCCGCGCAGGTCTATGGTTTCCAGCGTTGGCAGGGCGCCGCCACCCTGTCGATGATGCAACTGGTGGTGTCCGTAGCGCCCGCGCTGCACATTATAGAGTGACTCCAGGGAGGGTGTGGCGCTGCCCAGAACCACCCTGCAGTTTTCCAGTTGCGCGCGTTTTACCGCTACGTCTCGCGCCGAGTAGCGAAAACCATCCTGCTGCTTGTAGGAAGAATCGTGTTCCTCGTCGACCACGATGAGTCCCAGGCTGGCCATGGGCGTGAGGATCGCGGAGCGCGTGCCCAGTACGATGCCGGCACTGCCGGAGGACGCCGCGAGCCAGTGGCGCAGGCGCTGGCCGTCGCTCAGTCCGGAGTGCAGCACGGCGATAGGCGTGGCGAAGCGCGCGGCGAAGCGCGCCAGGGTTTGGGGTGTCAATCCAATCTCCGGCACCAACACCAGTGACTGCTCTCCCCGCGCCAGGCAGGCGGCAATCAGCTGTAGATAGACCTCGGTTTTGCCGCTGCCGGTCACCCCTTCAAGAAGGTGGCAGCCAAAACCCTGCTGCCCGCCAATGGCGGTGATCGCAGCCGCCTGCTCTTCCCCGGGGGGCGGGCCGGTCTCCCGGAGGCTGGCGTCCACCGGGGTGGGTTCGTTCAGGCAGCGCTCGATAAGTGCTTTGCGCTGCAGTTCCCGCAGGATGGCCGCGGATATGCCCTCTTCGCGTAGAGTTTGATGATTGCAACTGCGGGACTCCTGCAGTCGGCGAATGACCCGTGATTGCGCCGGGGCCCGGGCCAGCGCGTTGTCTGCCAGGCCGAGTCCCCGGGTGCTTAGCCGCCAGGCGTCCCTGGGCGGTGGTCGTCCCTCGCGCAGGGCGCGCGGCAGGGCGGCCATCAGGACTTCCCCGAGCGGGTGGCTATAGTAGTCCGCCGCCCAGCGACAGAGCGAGAGCATGCGCGGGTCCAGCAGCGGCAGCTCATCCAGCCAGCTGATTGCCGGGCGCAGCTTGTTGAGGTCCTGGGTGGAATCCTCGCTGAGCTCAAGCAGTACGCCGACGACTTCTCTCGATCCGAACGGTACGCGCAGGCGAAGACCCGCCTCTAGTGCTGCCGGAGCAGGCCCCTCGGGAGGCAGGTAGTCGAAGGTCCGGCGCAGCGGGGCCGGTATGGCAAGGCGAAGAATCAGAGGGTTTACAGCCGGGAGCAGTAGGTAAGGGGAGCGAAGTCTAGCAAAGCGCTTGCGCCTGTGTTGGGTTCTGATAGAATCCGCGCCCCTGTTCGTCTGTGCAATTGCTCAGACGACTCCCCGGATGCGGTACCCGGCCTGACCGAGTGGCGGCGTCAAACAATGGGACATTGGAGAGAGACATTATGAAGTCAGATATACATCCCCGCTACGATGCCATGACAGCTACCTGTAGTTGCGGCAACAAGATCCAGACTCGTTCTACACTGGCACAGGACATGAGCCTGGATGTGTGTTCGAATTGCCACCCGTTCTTTACGGGCAAGCAGAAGATTGTAGACACCGGCGGTCGCGTCGATCGCTTCAAGAAGCGTTTCGCCGCTCGCAGCACCACCAAATAGCGTAGCTCCAATCTCTGGGCCGGGTTCCCGGCCTAGAATATTTCCTGTATCAGTTCGTCAGTACCCTTGAGACCCGGGCCGTCGGCCTGATCACTGGGGGATGGCAGGTTTTCCTCTCGGAAATACTCAAATATCGCATTGCGCTGCTTGGAGTCGGCCAGTAGGCCCGTATCCGGATCTATGCGCACATAACTGATGCCCGGCGGCAGTGGGCGCGGTTGGTCGATGCTGTCTTTGAGGGCCTCTTTCATATAGGCAATCCAGATCGGCAGCGCGGCGGTGCCACCAAACTCCCGGCGTCCCAGGGGTGTGTAATCGTCAAATCCGACCCAGGCAGTCGTGACCACATCGCGGTTGTAACCTGAGAACCAGGCGTCCATGGGTCCGTTAGTGGTGCCGGTCTTGCCGGCGATATCGTTGCGCTCCAGCACCAGGGCGCGGCGGCCGGTACCGCGTTTGATCACATCCTGAAGTATGTTGTCGATGATGAAATTGACGCCTGCATCCATGACGCGCTCTGCCCGCGGCATTGCCTCAGCCTGCTCCGCATTAAGAATTTCTTCCATCGACATCTCACCAGCGCTGGCGGGTGCAAGGTCGCAATTTCGGCAAACGGAGGCGGGTTGGGCGCGGTAGATAACAGCGCCGGCGACATCCTCTACGCGGTCGATGAGGTAGGGCTCAACGCGATAGCCTCCATTGGCGAGAGTCGCATAGGCGCTGGCGATTTCCAGCGGCGTCATCGCATGAGTTCCGAGTGCCAGTGACAGGTCCGGGGCAAATTCACTGCTATCGAGGCCAATGCGTGTTGCGTAGTCGATGAACCGCCTGACGCCCAGCTGCTGGAGGATACGAATGGAAACGAGGTTGCGTGATTTGGTCAGCGCCCAACGCAGGCGTGTCGGTCCGAAGAACCGGCCGCCATCGTTCTCCGGCCGCCAGATGCCCTCCAGAGAGCTGTCTTCCATGACGATCGGAGCGTCATTGATAATACTTGCGGCGGTATACCCGGCGTCCAGCGCAGCGCTGTAAAGGAAGGGCTTGAGGTTGGATCCCGGTTGACGCCGGGCCTGGGTGGAGCGGTTGAATTTGCTCAGCTCGAAGCCGATACCACCGACCAGGCTGACGATGGCGCCGTTGTCCGGGTTCAGGGATACCAGGGCTGCCTGCGCGGCGGGTAACTGACCTAGCTGCAACAGGCCCGCGTCGTTGCGGAACACCCGCAGCAGGTCGCCGACGGCGACCACATCGGCAGGTGTTGCCGGTGCTGGCCCGGTGCGGTTCTCGCTCAGGTATGGCGCCGCCTGACGCAGGCCATTATCCCATTCGAGACGATCCCGCAGGCCTTCAGCCAGCAGCAGTTCTGCCCCGAGTTCGTCCACTGCAGTTACCGCCGCAGGCTGGAATCCGGCGATCTCCGGCGTGCTCTTGAGGGCCTTCTCCCAGTCTGTCAGGGGCAGCGGTATCTCGACTGCGCCAGCGACTTGCAGCAGTTGTCGTTCAGGACCCCGATAGCCGTGACGGCGGTCGTAGGTAATCAGTCCTTCGGTCACCGCGTCGCGGGCGACCTGCTGCAGTCGGGAATCGATAGTGGTGTAGACGCTATAACCGGCCGTATAGGCCGCCATGCCGTAGCGCCCGATCATGCGCCGGCGGGCCATTTCCGCCGCGTACTCGGCCGCGAAGGTTATGCGCGCACCGTGCTGGGAGGCGCTCACAGGTGCGCCTATAGCCTGTTCGTAGGCGTCGCGCTCGATGTATCCCAGAGACAGCATGCGGCCGAGAATCCAGTTGCGACGGGCCTTGCCCGCCTCGGCGCCGCTAATGGGATTGTTGCGCGAGGGCGCCTTGGGGATCCCCGCCAGCATGGCGTGTTGCGGCAGGGCCAACTCCCCGATGCTGCGCCCGTAGTACACCTGTGCCGCGGCCTCAAAGCCGTAGGAGCGATGCCCGAGGAACACGCGGTTCGCGTAAAGCTCGAAGATTTCTTCTTTGCTGAGGCGGCGCTCGATCTCTATGGCCAGGAGAATCTCGTTGAATTTGCGCATGAAAGTGCGTTCGAGCGAGAGAAAGTAATTGCGCGCAACCTGCATGGTCAGGGTGCTGCCTCCGGAGCCTTTCTTGCCGGTGATCAGCAGCTCTGAAACGGCCCTTAGCAGACCGCCGATGTCGATACCGCTGTGGCCAAAGAACCCATCGTCCTCTGCGGCCAGCAGGGCCATGACAAATTGTTGTGGTATTTCCTCGTAGCGCAGGGGGTTGCGCTTCTGCTCGCCAAACTGGCCGATCAGCTCGCCATCGTGTGTGAGCACGCGCATGGGCGTCTGCAGACGCACATCACGGAGGGTCTCGACGTCGGGTAATGTTGGGCTGAGGTACAGGTAGACGCCAGCGAGAAGCCAGCAGGCGCCTAAGCTGCCCAGCACCGCCAGGCGCAGCGGCCATCGCAGGAACTTCAATCGGCCTCCAGGGGTTGAGGGCTTCACGAAGGCCCTGCTGAAATGGGTGTCACCACGTGAGCTGGTGCGCGTAAACTTGTTTAATCAAAGCCGGTAATTATATGCTTTTTTTGTGTTTTCATTGCGTTGTGGGCTATCCTATCGACGGCTATTCAAGTATAAAAACATAAAGCAAAGCTAAGTCCGTGAAATTTATAGTAAAACATTCAGGAAATCGACAAGGGAAACGACTTGCTGGGGTTGCTGGGGAAGCGTAAGCAGCAACCGTTGCTGGGACTGGATATCAGTTCTACAACGGTCAAGCTGTTGGAACTTAGTCGTTCGGGAGACAAGTACCGTGTAGAGAGCTACGCGGTGTGCTCACTCCCACAGGACGCGGTTGTCGAAAAGGCCATCAATGACGTGGATGGCGTGGCGAATGCGGTGCGCAGTGTCGTAGCCCAGTCCCGCTCCAAACTCAAATTTGTCGCCGCCGCGGTCGCCGGCTCTGCGGTCATTACCAAGCTCGTAAATATGCCCGCGGGTCTTAGTGATGATGAGATGGAAACACAGCTGACGCTCGAAGCAGACCAGTATATTCCTTACCCCCTGGAGGAGGTTGCCCTGGACTTTGAGGTACAGGGTGTATCCGAAGATCGCGAGGATATGGTCGAAGTGTTGTTGGCCGCCTGTCGCAGGGAGACCATCGATGCGCGCGTCGAGTCCATTGACGGCGCCGGACTGACTCCGAAGGTTGTTGATGTCGAGGCCTACGCCATGGAGCGTGCCTACGGCCTGATTCGCGAGCACCTGGAGCTCAAGGAGCAGAGCATCACGGCGATCGTCGATATCGGCGCCACCATGACCACTCTCAGCGTGCTTAAGAACGGGAATACGATCTACACCCGGGAGCAGCTGTTTGGGGGCAAGCAGCTGACCGATGAGATTATGCGCCGCTATGGCTTGCCGCTGGAGGAAGCGGGTTTGGCCAAGAAACAGGGCGGCCTTCCCGATGATTATGAGCCGGAGCTGCTGGAGCCTTTCCGCAATGCGGTAGTGCAGCAAGTTACCCGCTCTTTGCAGCTGTTTTTCTCGTCCAGTCAATACAATGATGTGGACTACATCATCATGGCCGGCGGTGTGGCTTACATGGAAGGACTGTCCGATCTGGTGCAGGAGCAGCTGGACACGCCTACGGTGGTCGCCAACCCCTTTGCGGAAATGACTATCTCGCCGCGGGTTAATGCCGTCGCTTTGGGCAGCGATGCGCCGGCGATGATGATTGCCTGCGGTCTCGCGATGCGGAGCTTTGACTGATGGCTCACATTAATTTATTGCCGTGGCGCGAAGCGCGCCGGGAAGAGCTGAAACGAGCCTTTCTCAGTGTGTTGGGCCTGGTTGCAGCCGCGGGTGTGCTGTTGATCCTGCTGGGAGACCGGGTCGTTAACGCGCAGATGGACACTCAGCGAGCGCGCAATGATCACATCAGCCAGAATATCCGGATCCTGGATAGGCAGGTGGAAGAAATCAGGGACCTGCAGCGCAAACGCAACCAGCTGGTAGACCGCATGCGCGTCATCCAAGAGTTGCAGGGCAATCGCCCCATCATCGTGCGGGTACTCGATCAGCTGGTACGCACGGTGCCCGATGGCGTTTTCTACAACAACGTAACCGCCACGGTGACAAATCTGAGTATCAGCGGCGTAGCTGAATCGAATAACCGGGTTTCGAGTCTTATGCGGCGCCTCAATGCGTCCGAGTGGCTCAAGAGTCCCAATCTCGACGCGGTTCGGGCGGCTCCGACCTATGGCGACCAGGCGAATACCTTCGACCTGACCGTGCAGGTGGATCTGCCCGAAAAGGACGCGGAGGGCTAGGGCCATGGCATTTGAGGACACACTCCGGTCCCTGCGCGAGTTCGACATTGGCGATATCAATCTCGACAATATTGGCAACTTGCCGCTGGTCATTAAGGTCTTGCTCTGCGTCTTTCTGTTTGCCGCCGTGTCTATCGGCGGCTACTACTACCATATTAAGAATCTTCAGCTTGAGCTTGCGCAAGTTCAGCAGCAGGAGTCCAAGCTGAAGCTGGATTATGAGAACAAGGCGTTCCAGGTAGCCAACCTTGATGCCTATCGCCGGCAGATGGTGGAGATGGAGGAGTCCTTCGGCGCGCTGATCAGCCAGCTGCCTTCCGATACTGAAGTGCCCGGCTTACTCGAGGACATCACGAATAAGGGCTTGTTGAACGGTCTGGAAATAAACAGCATCGACCTGCAGCCTGAAGTGAGTCGGGAATTTTACGTTGAACTGCCGATCGCCATCGTTGCTAAAGGCTCGTACCACGACCTGGGTGCGTTTGTGAGTGGCATGGCCGGCTTGCCGCGTATCGTCACGCTCCACGATTTCACCATAAAGTCTGACCAGAGCGAGAGCGCGGCCCTCAATATGAGCATCATTGCAAAAACCTATCGCTACAAGGACGGGGACAACTGATCGTGCGGGCGCGCGCACAACTGCTGATATCGCTGGCGCTGCTGGCCTTGATGGTCGGATGTTCTTCGCGGGACTTTTCAGATCTGGATGCCTTCATGGCCGAGAAGCGCGCTCGCCCGGGCGGTATTATCGCGCCCATCCCGACCTTTAAGGCCTATGAGGCTTTTGCCTATAGCTCTACCCGTCTTCGCAGCCCCTTCGACCGGCCTATCGAGGTCAGGGAGATTACGCAACTGCAGGCGATCAGCGCTATCAAACCCGATGACAATCGAGCGAAGGAGTTTCTTGAGCAATACACCTTTGATTCGCTTGCCATGGTTGGAACCCTGGAGCGCGGCGGCAACAGCTGGGGTCTGGTCAAGGATCCCGAGGGTGGCATCCACAGGGTGCAGGTGGGTAATTTCCTGGGTCGCAGTCATGGCAGGATCGTGGAGCTGGCGCAGACCTACCTTGCGGTGGTCGAGATCGTCACCGATGGGACAAGCGACGGCTGGGTAGAGCGGCCGCGCACAATAGAACTGAGCGGCCTGTAGGTCGCCTTGGGTGAAGGTCATGAATACAATGCAAAGTGCGCTAACTGACGGCATGGCCCTTCGGGGTTCTGTAGTCAGCCGCGTGGCGAAGGCGATACCGCTACCGGGGGCTTTGCTGACGATGCTTGGGTTGCTGCTACTGAGTGAGCAGGCGCTTGCCGTCGCGGTGACCGATATTGAGTTCAGCTCCCGCCCGGGCAGCAAGTTTGAAGTGCGTCTGGATTTCGACGGTACGCCACCCGCAGAGCTGCAGTCTTACACCATTGAGAAGCCCGCGCGTATTTCCATCGATTTTCCCGGCACCAGCAGCAAGCTCGAGCGCAAGCGCTACAGCCTGCCCTACGGCAACGCGACCGGCGTGCTGGTACTCGAATCCGGCGACCGCACCCGCCTTATCCTTAACCTGGTGAAGCTGGTGCCCTACGAGACGCGGATCGAAGGCAACAGCCTGCTCCTGACCGTCGGGCAGGACGCCGATGCGGAGTACTTCAAGCAGGAAACCGATCCCAATGCCCTGAAAACGAAGATTGAGGCAGTGGCCGATGTGCGCTCTGAGATTTCTGATTTGCAGTTCCAGCGCGCCGGGGATGGGGAGGGGCGCCTGATCCTGCAACTGACTAATCCTTCTGTTGATGTGAACGTATTCAGCGAAAGCGGTGACGTGAAAGTAGAATTCCTCGATACGGGTATTCCCGAGCGTCTGCTGCGGCGCTACGACGTCACCGATTTTGCGACGCCGGTAAATTCCGTTGACGTAAATACCTCGGAGCGCGGCACTTCGCTGACTCTAAACACTACCGGCGATTTTGATTATCTGGCTTATCAGACGGACAACGAGTACGTGGTCAGCGTCAAGCCACTGTCCAAGAAAGAGGCGGAGGAGCGTCGCAATGAATTCACCTATGTCGGCGAGCGCATATCGCTTAATTTCCAGGATATTGAAGTGCGTGCGGTGCTACAGCTGGTCGCCGACTTTACGGAGCTCAATTTGGTGGCCAGCGACACGGTGGCAGGCCGCATTACCCTCCGCCTGAAGAACGTGCCCTGGGATCAGGCCCTTGAGCTTGTGCTCAAGACCAAAGGTTTGGACAAGCGTCAGGTGGGTAACGTGCTCATGGTGGCACCGGCAGCTGAGATTGCCGAGCGCGAGCGGCAGGAGATCGAAGCTAACAAACAGATCGCCGAACTGGCGCCCCTGCGCAGCGAGTTCATCCGTATTCGTTATGCGAAGGCCTCCGAGATGGTTTCGCTCTTTCAGGCGGGATCCGAGGCGGGTGGCAGCCTGATTTCCTCGCGCGGGTCCGTGATCGTTGAGCAGCGCACAAATTCGCTCATCGTCACCGAAACCTCGGCAAAACTCGAGGAAATCCGCGACCTGATTGATCGCGTCGATATTCCCATTCGCCAGGTGATGATCGAGGCGCGCATCGTCATCGCGCAGTCGGATCTGGAAAAGGAGCTGGGGATTCAGTGGGGTGGGGCTTACCTCAACCCCGATGCGGGTGGCGATGTTCTCAGCGTCAGTGGCGACACGAGCAACGTGTTTGACCTCAATACCTCGGTGATCAACGGCACACAGCCATCGCCAGCATTTCCCGGTGCGCTGCTGGTTGATCTTGGCGTGGGTACCGCCACCAGTGGCTTTGCTGTTGGCTTTACCTCGAATGACCTTTTCCTGACCGCCGAGCTTTCGGCTCTGGAGTCAGCAGGCAAGAGCGAGGTCGTGTCGCAGCCCAAGGTTATTACCGGTGACAAGCAGCAGGCGACCATCAAGTCCGGTACGGAGATACCGTTCCAGCAGGCTGCCGCAAGCGGCGCTACAGCCGTACAGTTCAAGGAGGCGGTGCTCGCGCTCAACGTCACGCCGAATATCACGCCCGATGACCGTATTCTTCTCGACCTTGTGATCAATCAGGACTCTGTCGGCGACCTTGTCCCCTCCGGCGGGGGCGGGCTAATCCCGGCTATCGATACCACGGAGCTGACTACCCAGGTGTTGGTTGGCAATGGTGAGACAGTGGTGCTGGGCGGCGTGTTCAGAACAGAAAATCTCGAGACCACTAGCAAAGTGCCGTTTTTCGGTGATATTCCCTACGTGGGCGCGCTATTCAAGAGTGAATCCATGCAGCGTACCAAGACTGAAACCCTGATTTTCATCACCCCGCGCATTCTCGCTGATACACTTCTCGATTAGCGCGCTCGCCAGGACTGTGGCGAACTATAATCGCTTCTTCCTCGTCGGCCCTATGGGGGCCGGAAAATCGACTATCGGCAAGTTGCTGGCGCGCGCACTCAAGCTCGGCTTTGCCGACAGCGATACGGAAATTGAGTACCGTACCGGTGCCGATATACCGTGGATTTTTGATGTCGAAGGCGAACGGGGTTTTCGCGATCGCGAGCAGCAGGTGATCGAGGAGATGACCCTGCTCGACCACACGGTATTGGCAACCGGGGGCGGTGTGGTGATGCGTGAAGTGAATCGCCGCGCGTTGGCGAGTCGCGGTTTCGTCGTTTATCTGCACGCCACTCTCGATGAGCAACTGCTCCGCACCCGCAACGATCGCAATCGTCCGCTGCTGGCGGTAGACAACCCGGAAAACGTTCTTCGCGAACTTTTTGCGTTGCGCGATCCCCTCTATAGGGAAATTGCGGATCATGTGATCGATACGGACAGCAGCAGCCCCAGAGTTATTGCGCAGCGCCTCCTGTCACAGTTACCTTAGCGACCCGCTCACACGCCAGATCTCTTATGACAACGCTTCAGGTCGACCTCGGGGAGCGCAGCTACCCTATCTATATTAATGCGGGGCTCCTGCGCGATGCGCAGAAGTTTCGTTCCCACATCGCCGGCCAGCAGCTGCTGATCGTGACTAATGAGACGGTTGCACCGCTCTATCTTCGCCAGCTGAAGGAGCGGCTCGGTCCCGATCTGTCGATTTCTGAGGTGATCCTGCCCGATGGAGAGCAGTACAAGACGCTGCAGGTTCTAGAGCAGATTTTCGATGTCGCCCTGCGCGACGGCCACAACCGCAGTACTACCATTCTCGCTCTGGGCGGTGGCGTGGTCGGTGATATGGCGGGTTTTGCGGCTGCCAGCTATCAGCGTGGCGTGCGTTTTCTGCAGGTCCCAACGACCTTGTTGGCACAGGTGGATTCCAGTGTAGGCGGCAAGACAGCCGTCAATCACCCACTGGGAAAGAATATGATTGGCGCTTTCTACCAGCCGGCGGCCGTGTTTATTGATACGGAGGTTTTGGACACCCTGCCGCCGCGTCAATACGCGGCGGGTCTCGCAGAGACGATCAAGTACGGACTGATCTGCGATCGGGGCTTCTACGAGTGGATGCGGGCGCAGCGTGAGGCCCTGAAGGCCAGGGATGGCGCCGTACTCGAGGAGCTGATTGAGCGCAGCTGCACCGCCAAGGCAGCGGTGGTGGCGGCCGACGAGCGCGAGGGCGGTTTGCGGGCGATCCTTAATTTCGGGCACACCTTTGGGCACGCTATCGAGGCGGCTCAGGGCTACGGCGTCTGGTTACATGGCGAGGCAGTAGCTGCCGGTATGGTGATGGCGCTGCGCTTTTCTCAGGCGCGCGGCTGGATCGGCCAGGACCTTATCGACGAGCTGATAGACTGGCTTCGGGACATGGGACTGCCGGTTACGCCGCCAACCGATATGTCCGTGGAGACGTGGATGGAGCATATGTCGCGCGACAAAAAAGTCACGGACGGACGGCTCCGGTTGATAGCGCTTAGTGACATCGGCAGTGCGGTGATTGTCGACGACGTTAGCAAACACGAGCTCGAATCCTTTCTCAGCGGGCTCAGGCCAAACTAGGCTGGATTGTTCGCCTTCGGGCAACTGTGTAATATTGCTCCCCCTCGCTTGTCATCAATCGCAGTGACCGGCAGGCGATATCTGTAATAACCTACTGTTTTAAAAGGAATTAAACCTGAATATGAGCGCAGGCCTATACAGTCCTGAGGAGTTCCGAGACAACTGCGGCTTTGGCCTTATAGCGCATATGTCCGGCGATGCCAGCCACCGGCTTCTGCAGGTAGCGATCGAATCGCTGACTTGCATGACGCATCGCGGGGGAATTGCCGCAGATGGGCGCACCGGCGATGGCTGCGGGCTGATGATGCAGATGCCTGAGGCGTTTATGCGCGATCTGGCGCGCGAACAGTTCTCTGCTGAAGGCGTTGGTCGCTTGGCTGTGGGCCAGATATTCCTCAGTCAGGATGCCGAGGCAGCACAGGCCGCGCGCACTGCGATGGAGATCGCGGTGCGCGAGCGTGGTCTTGCGGTGCTGGGTTGGCGCGAAGTGCCAGTGGATACGGAGGTCTGCGGTGAGATTGCCCTGGCAACGCTGCCGCGGATCGAGCAGATTTTTATCGACGCCGGTGACATCGCGCAGGATGCCCTGACCACCGCGCTCTTTGTGGCGCGCCGCAAGGCCGAGATCGCCACGGAAAGCGATCCGGATTTCTATATATGTAGTCTTTCGGCGCGCGTAATCGTCTACAAGGGGCTGGTGATGCCAGTCGATCTGCCGCGCTTCTACCACGACCTGTCAGACCCGCGCCTGTGTACGGCGATCTGCGTATTTCACCAGCGCTTCTCAACCAATACCATGCCGCGCTGGCCTCTCGCACAGCCCTTTCGCCTGCTGGCTCACAACGGTGAAATCAACACCATCGACGGCAATCGTAACTGGGCGGAGGCGCGCACCGGGTCGCTGCAAAGCGCGCGGCTCCCGGACATCCAGGATATCGCTCCGCTGGTTAACCGCAAGGGTTCCGATTCCTCCAGCCTCGACAATATGCTGGAACTCCTGCTCACCGGCGGCGTGGACATGCCGCGGGCACTGCGCATGCTGATTCCGCCAGCCTGGCAGAATATCGAGTCAATCGATCCGGACCTGAAGGCTTTTTACGAATTCCATTCCATGCACATGGAGCCCTGGGATGGCCCGGCAGGTATCGTACTCACGGATGGCCGCTATGCGGTTTGTCTCCTGGATCGCAATGGCCTGCGCCCGGCCCGGTGGGTGCGCACCACCGATGGTTTCATAACGCTGGCCTCGGAGGTGGGCACACACGGCTATCGCAACGAGGACGTGGTCGCCAAGGGGCGCGTGGGCCCCGGCCAGATTCTGGTGGTGGATACGCATACGGGCGAGTTGCTCGACAATGACGAAATCGATCAGCGCCTCAAGTCCGCGCATCCCTACAAGCGCTGGCTGAAGGAGAACTCCCAGCGTATCGCCGGAAGCTTTGACGGTGAGGCAACGCCCGGTATCGAATCGGCCGATCTGCCGGCCTACATGAAAATGTTTCAGGTCAGCTTCGAGGAGCGTGACCAGATTCTGCGCCCGCTCGCTGAATCCGGCAATGAGGCCGTGGGATCCATGGGTGACGACACACCCATGGCCGTGCTGTCACGCAAGCAGCGCTCCCTTTACGATTATTTCCGACAGAAGTTTGCGCAGGTCACGAATCCGCCGATCGACCCGCTGCGTGAAGCTATTGTGATGTCCCTGAAAACGGATCTGGGCCTGGAGCGCAATCTGTTCCACGTCGGTCCGGAACACGCCGATCGCGTCGTCCTGAGCTCGCCGGTGCTGTCCCAGGGCAAATTCAATACCTTGCTGAACCTCGAGCGGCCGGGATTTCAGGTCACCGATCTGGACTGTAGCTTTGATCCTGCCGAGACCGATCTGCGTGCGGCCCTGCAAGCACTTACCGCCGAGGCCGAGGCGTGCGTGCGCCAGGGCAACACTATCCTGGTGCTCACGGATCGGCGTATCGAGGACCAGCGCCTGCCGATCCACAGTCTTCTGGCCACCGGCGCGATACACCACCACCTGATCCGCTGTGGTCTGCGCTGCGCCGCCAACCTCGTCGTAGAAACAGCCAGCGCCCGCGACTCCCACCAGATCGCCTGCTTGCTGGGCTTTGGCGCAACGGCCGTATATCCCTATCTGGCCTACTCCGTGCTGGAGGACCTCCTGCGCACTGGTGAGCTACTCGGCGAGCCTGGAGCCTGCTTCAAGAACTACCGTCGGGGTCTCAATAAAGGTCTCCTCAAGATCATGTCCAAGATGGGCATCTCTGCGGTGAGTTCCTACCGTGGTGCGCAGCTGTTCGAAGCCGTGGGCGTGGCCCGGGAGGTGGTCGACCTGGCCTTCTGTGGTGTCGCCAGCCGTATTCAGGGGGCGGGTTTCGTCGATTTGCAGGAGGACCAGCAAGCGCTGGCGCGCCTGTCCGCGAGCCAGCGCAAGTCCATCAGCCACGGCGGTCTGCTTAAGTATGTGCACGGCCAGGAATACCATGCCTTTAATCCTGACGTGGTGATGAGCCTGCAGCAGGCGGTGGCTACCGGCGACTACGCCGATTACCAGCGCTATGCCGCCTTGGTCAACGATCGTCCGGTCGCCACCCTGCGTGACCTGCTCACGCCCGTGGCCGACCGGGAGCCCGTGCCTCTGGACGAAGTGGAGCCGGTTGAAACACTCCTGCGTCGCTTTGATTCGGCGGGTATGTCTCTGGGTGCGCTCAGTCCTGAGGCGCACGAGGCCCTCGCTACGGCCATGAACCGGATGGGTGCACGCTCGAATTCTGGTGAGGGGGGCGAAGATCCCGCGCGCTTTGGTACCGAGCGCATGTCCAAGATCAAACAGATTGCCTCGGGTCGTTTCGGCGTCACCCCGCATTATCTTGTTAATGCCGAGGTCCTGCAGATCAAGGTCGCCCAGGGGGCCAAGCCGGGTGAGGGTGGCCAGCTGCCCGGGGGCAAGGTTAATGAGCTTATCGCACGACTGCGCTTTTCCGTGCCTGGGGTCACGCTTATCTCGCCGCCTCCACACCACGACATCTACTCCATCGAGGACCTGGCCCAGCTTATTTTCGACCTCAAGCAGGTTAACCCGCGGGCACTGGTGTCGGTAAAGCTGGTATCGGAACCCGGGGTGGGCACGATCGCTGCGGGTGTGGCGAAGGCTTATGCGGACCTGATCACCATTAGCGGCTATGACGGCGGCACCGCCGCCAGCCCTCTGACATCAATCCGCCACGCGGGATCGCCCTGGGAGTTGGGCCTTGCGGAGGTGCAGCAAACGCTGCGGGGCAACGGGCTGCGCGGCGCCGTTCGCCTGCAGGCAGACGGAGGTATGAAAACCGGCCTCGATGTCATCAAGGCAGCCATGCTGGGTGCGGAGAGCTTCGGCTTCGGTACGGCGCCCATGGTCGCCCTGGGCTGCAAGTACCTGCGCATTTGCCACCTTAACAACTGCGCCACGGGTGTAGCCACGCAGAATCAGCGCCTGCGTGATGACCATTTCAACGGCAACGTCGAGATGGTGATCAACTTCTTTAGCTTTGTGGCCCAGGAAACTCGCGAGTGGCTGGCTCGTCTGGGTATGCGCTCGCTGGAGGAGCTGATCGGACGCACGGACTTGCTCGAGCGTCTGCCGGGCGATACGGCCCGCCAGCGTTCGCTCGATCTGGCGCCCATACTGTACAAGTCCCCGGAGGCCGAGGGGCAGCCAGAGTTCTGTCAAATCAGCTCGAATGATCCCTTCGATCGCGGTGAGAAAGCCGAGGCGATGGTGGCTGCCGCCTTGCCGACGATTGAGCAATGCAGCGGCGGTGAATTTGCCTTTGCGGTTACCAACTGTGACCGTTCGATCGGCGCGCGACTCTCTGGCGAGATCGCACGTCGTCACGGCAACGCCGGTATGGAGAGCGCCCCGCTGGTGCTGCGACTGACCGGTACTGCGGGGCAGAGCTTTGGCGTATGGAACGCCGGTGGCCTGCATATGTATCTGGAGGGAGACAGCAACGATTACGTGGGCAAGGGGATGGCCGGCGGCAAGCTGGTGGTGTATCCGCCGCCAAACAGCCGCTATGCATCGCAGGAAACCACCATTATTGGCAATACCTGTCTGTACGGTGCCACCGGTGGTGCACTTTATGCGGCGGGAATTGCTGGAGAGCGCTTTGCCGTGCGCAATTCCGGTGCCCATGCGGTAGTGGAGGGCGCTGGCGATCACTGCTGTGAGTACATGACGGGTGGCTGTGTCACGGTGCTGGGTGATACGGGTGTTAATTTCGGCGCCGGGATGACCGGTGGTTTCGCCTATGTACTTGATCAGCAGCGACACTTCATTGACCGCTACAACAGTGAGCTGGTGGAGATTCACCGCGTCAGCTCTGAACATATGGAAGCCCATCGTACTCACCTGCGTGAGATTATTCTCGCCCACGTTGAAGAAACCGGTTCGGCCTGGGGCCGGGGGATCCACGAAAATTTTGAAGACTACGTGGGTAAGTTCTGGTTGGTAAAACCCAAGGCTGCAGACTTGCAGCAATTGTTAACGCGTCTGCGCGAGACGGATTAACGCCCGCGAGGGGGAGTAACAGCATGAGTGGACGCGTTAGTAATAATTTCCAGTTTATCGATGTCGGGCGCAATGACCCGAACAAGAAAGATATGCATTCGCGTAAGACCGAATACGCAGAGATCTATGATCCTTTTAGCAAGGCTGGGGTGGAGGAGCAGAGCGAACGCTGTCTTGAGTGTGGTAATCCCTACTGCGAATGGAAGTGTCCGGTACACAACTTCATACCCGACTGGTTGAAGCTGGTCGCTGAGGGCAATCTCTTTGAGGCGGCCGAGCTCGCCCACCAGACCAACACGCTGCCAGAGGTCTGTGGGCGTGTTTGCCCGCAAGACCGGCTTTGTGAGGGCGCCTGTACCCTCAACGATGGTTTTGGCGCGGTCACCATTGGCTCTGCTGAGAAATACATAGCCGATACTGCGCTGGCGATGGGCTGGCGTCCGGATATGTCCCAGGTAGTGCCCACGGACAAACGCGTTGCCATTATAGGCGCGGGACCCGCCGGTCTGGGCTGTGCCGATGTGCTGGTGCGCGCTGGCGTTAAGCCGGTTATTTTTGATAGCTATCCGGAGATAGGCGGCCTTCTCACCTTCGGTATTCCCGAGTTCAAACTCGAAAAGACGGTGATGATGCTGCGTCGCGATATCTTTACGGACATGGGCATGGAGTTCCGGCTGAACACCGAGATTGGGCGCGATGTGAGTATGCAGACACTGCTGGAGGAGTTCGATGCGGTGTTCCTCGGCATGGGGACTTATACGGCCCTGAAGGGCAGTTTTCACGGTGAGAGTCTTCCCGGTGTGCACAAGGCGCTCGACTACCTGATCGGCAATGTGAATCACAACCTCGGTTTTGAGCAGAAGCCTGAGGCGCATGTGCACCTCAAGGGCAAGCGTGTTGTGGTGCTGGGCGGCGGGGATACTGCCATGGACTGCGTCCGCACGGCCGTACGCCAGCAGGCAGAACATGTGATCTGCGCCTACCGTCGCGATGAAGAAAACATGCCGGGCTCTCGACGCGAAGTGCGCAACGCGCGAGAAGAGGGCGTCGAGTTTCTTTTTAATCGTCAACCCGTGGAAGTGGTCGAATATTTTGGCGATGCCTGCGGCGTAAAAACGATACAGACGGAGCTCGGCGAGCCCGATGCCGACGGACGGCGGCGCCCGCGGCCGATTCCCGGCAGTGAGGAGGTGCTCGAAGCCGATGCTGTAATCATCGCTTTTGGATTCCAGCCCAGTCCCGCACCGTGGTTCGCAGATCACAATGTGCAGGTCAACGACTGGGGCGCTGTGCTTGCGGAAGAACAGCAGGCCTTCAAGTTCCAGACCACTAACCCAAAGGTTTTTGCGGGCGGCGATATGGTGCGCGGATCAGACCTGGTAGTTACGGCTATTTGGGAAGGCCGTCAGGCCGCCGAGGGCATACTCGACTACCTCGAAATCTGAGGTCGCCAGAATCTAGCAAAGCGCAAACCCCGGAACCGCCAGACAGAGCATAGCGATCCATGAGTGAACTTAAGAACGACCGCTTTTTGCGCGCGCTGATGCGCCAACCCGTTGACCGCACGCCCGTGTGGATGATGCGTCAGGCGGGTCGCTACCTCCCGGAGTACCGCGCGACCCGGGAGCAGGCGGGATCCTTTATGGATCTGTGCAGGAATGCCGATCTGGCTTGCGAGGTCACGCTACAGCCTCTGCGTCGCTATCCCATGGACGCCGCGATTCTCTTCTCGGATATCCTGACGATTCCCGATGCCCTGGGGCTCGGGCTCTATTTTGAAACCGGTGAGGGACCGCGATTCAGGAAGACCGTACGCACTGCCGAGGACCTGGCTGGCCTCAACCGTATCCGCGCTGTCGACGACCTCGACTACGTGATGAACGCTGTGCGTACTATCCGGCGCGAGCTGAATGGCTCGGTTCCGCTGATCGGCTTTTCTGGTTCCCCCTGGACCCTGGCAACCTATATGGTCGAGGGTGGCTCCTCCAAAGACTTTGCGCGGGTCAAGGCTATGGCCTATGACCAGCCGGAGTTTATGCACGAGCTGCTGACCTTGCTCGCAGATGCCGTGGCGGACTACCTCACGGCGCAGGTGGAGGCTGGCGCTCAGGTGCTGCAGATTTTCGACACCTGGGGTGGCAGCCTCACGGTCGCGGCCTACAAGGAGTTCTCCCTCAAATATATGCAGCGCATCATTGCGCGCTTGCCGCGCGAGGCCGAGGGTCGGCCCGTGCCGGTGATTGTTTTTACTAAAGGCGGTGGGCAGTGGCTGCCATCGATTGCTGGCTGTGGTGCCCAGGCTGTGGGGATCGATTGGACCACCGACATTGCCAGCGCGCGCAGCCAGGTTGGGGATCGCGTGGCCCTGCAGGGCAATATGGATCCGATGATGCTATTCGCCTCACCGCAGCGTATTCGCGAGGAGGTAGCCACAATACTCGCCGGTTTTGGACACGGCAGCGGCCATGTTTTCAACCTTGGCCACGGGATTACGCCCGGGGTTAACCCGGATCACGTGTCGGCTTTTGTCGATGCAGTCGTCGAGCTTTCCCCCCAGTACCACCAGCATTGACCCTTTAGTGGGCGCTAGTCGTCGCAGTAGGGGAAACAGTGGTCCATATCGAGGGCCGGCTGCTGCGTAGCGGGTTTACCGACCACCTTGGCCGGCACCCCGGCCACCGTCGTATGCGGCGGCACATTTTCCAGAACCACGCTGCCGGCGCCGACCTTGGCGCCTTTCCCCACACAGATGTTGCCGAGGATTTTGGCGCCGGCGCTGATGAGCACGCCGTCGCAGATCTTGGGATGCCGGTCGCCATCTTCTTTGCCCGTACCCCCGAGCGTGACGGACTGCAGGATGGACACGTTGTTACCGACGCGCGCGGTCTCGCCGATCACCAGACCCGTGGCATGGTCCAGCATAATGCCCCGCCCGAGTCGCGCGGCCGGGTGAATATCCACGGCGAACTTGGTGGCGACGCGGTTCTGGAAGAACAGCGCGAGTGACTCTCGCCCCTTGCTCCACAGCCAGTGGGACACGCGATGTGCCTGCAGTGCATGGAATCCCTTGTAGTAGAGAAAGGGAATATACATCTCGTGGGTCGCCGAATCGCGCTCGAGCACGGCCAGCAGATCGGCGCGCACGGCGTCGAGAATTCCCGAGTCCGATTCGAAGGCGTCCAGCATCACTTCGCGCAGCAGCAGCGATGAGGCCGCCGGGCTGTCCAGCTGATTAGCCAGGTGAAAACTGAGGGAACGCTCGATACGGTCGTGGTTGAGAATAGTCGCGTGCAGGTAGCTGGCCAGAATAGGCTCTTCCTCCGCGTGCCCGCGGGTTTCTTCCCAGATACGCTGCCAGATTGGGTCGTCAGTTCCAGACATCATGCTGTTTGTTCCTCCTCGCTACCGGACAGGGTAGCCGATTGGCGCGCAGGCTTCACGGCAAGCGCATTCCGGCGCTGTGCCTTGTCCGCGGCGAGATTCCCGCGCAGTTGCCAGAGCGTCTGGCCACTGTGGCAATACTTTTGCTCAAAGAGCGTCAGCGCCAAGCCTGTTGTTGGCAGTGAGGCAATCGCTGAGAGCACGCCGGCCAAATGCAGTGCCACGCCAAATTCTTCTACGTAGATCTGCCAGTTGCTTCTGAGTTCTATTATGCCACCAAGTGATAGCAGCAGGGGGAAGGCCGGATGCCCGTGGACACGGCGCCCCAGATGCGTGGGTTTGGGCCAGGGATTGGGGTACAGAATATAGTGGGCTTGCAGTTGCCTTCCGGATTCCGCGAGATGTCGCCATAGCGCCTCACAGTGTGCCTGGAGAAGCAGGTAGTTCCCGCTTGTGTGTGCGTGCCGGCCCAGCCGATCTGCTGATTTGTCCACGCCGATCACCAGGGCCTCGGGATAACGCTCTGCGAGCAGTGCCGTGCTCATGCCCGTCCCGCAAAAGGAGTCCAACACCAGCGGTCCCGGATGTGCCGCCAGCGCCCGGTCCAGCGCTGCCAGAGCCGCTTTATCGACGCGTTGCGCGGGTTTCAGCCAGGGCGAAGCAAAGTGCCGCTGCACGGTCTTCGCCAGCTGCGGATGCAGGCCCGTCTGGCTGCTGCTGACGCTGCGGGAAGCACTGCTATTCATGGCATGATGTCTCTGGAGTCGGGGCCTGTGAGGCACTTCGGAGGTTGGGAATGATACGGTTAGCGCTCTCCTCCTCGCAAACCCCGGAAGGATCGCTGCATGCGCGATGATCTGCGCCCCTATTGGTTAAAGCGCGCTTACCTGCGCTACCGCCGCTGCTATGTGGATTATTTCCTGCGACCCGAGTGTGCCTCTCTGGGACGCCACAGCACCTTTATGAAACCCCGCTACGTCATTATCTCCGGTCCAAATATTCATATTGGGGACTGTTTTACGGCCGTAGCAGAGCCCATGCACCGGGTCGAAATTG
>JBLIIW010000035.1:0-24487 GCA_047635315.1 Halieaceae bacterium
GGGTTTTGCCCTTGAGAAGAAGTTCGGCACCAACCCTTACAAGTTCGGCATGGTTGGGGCGACAGATTCTCACACATCGCTCACTACGGCAGAAGAAGACAACTTCTTTGGAAAGTCTGTGAGTGTAGAGCCCTCCGCGACTCGAGTGTCTCACCCCTTCGTAAAGTCTGCTCTGGGGGCCTTTGAAGGAGATGCACTACTTGCTTCTGGCTATCAGGGAATCTGGGCGACGGAAAACACGCGTAAAGCTTTGTTCGATGCGATGGAGCGCAAAGAAACCTATGCCACTACCGGTTCGCGCATGGCGGTGCGCTTCTTCGGCGGTTGGGAGTTTGATGCAGACGATCTGCGCAGTCGTCAGCCGGCCTTTGTGGGCTATGAGAAGGGCGTTCCCATGGGCGGAGATCTCAAGTCGGCGCCGGACGGCAAGTCGCCGACATTCCTTGTCTATGCCTTAAGAGATCCCATCGGTGCAAACCTTGACCGTATACAGGTTGTGAAAGGCTGGATGGACAAACGCGGGCAACTTAAGGAGAAAGTCTACGAAGTCGTTTGGTCCGATGAGCGCGAACTGGATGAGAACGGTAAGCTTCCCGCTGTTGGAAACACTGTGGATCTCGAGGCCGCTAACTGGACGAACACCATCGGCGCATCGGAGTTGCTCACAGTGTGGGAAGACCCGGATTTTGATGCGAACGAAAGTGCATTCTATTATGTCCGCGTTCTCGAAATACCGACCCCACGTTGGGTCTTGTATGACAAGGTGCGCTTGGGCGCGAATATCCCAGAGCACGTGGAGCTGGTGCACCAGGAGCGCGCGTACACATCACCTATTTGGTACACGCCGTAATTCGAGAGGTCTTGATGAAAGGTCTTGCTAGGAGGCGCCAGGTTTTTGGGCGCCTTCGGTTATTTTTCTTCGCGCCTCTCGGGGCGCGTTTTCTGTTTCTGTGCTTACTCTTCCTATACCCCACATACACTCGCGCAGCCAATGTTGATTGGCTGGTAGGCTGCTGGGAGTCTTTTGAGAGTTACAGTAAGGAAGTCTGGGTAAAGAACCCTGATGGCACACTGCTGGGCTTTAGCGCATCAGTAGAAAACGCGGACATTGCTTTCTATGAGCTGCTTTACATTCGAGAGGTTGGTGGTACGTTGACTTACACCGCTCATCCCTCCGGTCAGAACCCGGCTACCTTTTTAGTGCGTGAGCTGGGAGATAGGCGCGTCGTCTTTGAAAATCCCGCTCATGATTATCCGCAGCTAATTTCTTACGAGCTAAACGACTCACAGCTGACAGCCGTTATCTCAACGACCAATGGCGAGAGGAAACTGCTCTTTAAGCAGCAACGTTGCCGAACAACAGACGAGTAGCTGGCCCGGCTTTATTGGCGATACCTGGCTTGAGAGGTTTAGCTGGCTGGTGCGGCGATTGGGTATGGAGGGCCAAGTGACAGGGGCATGTTCAGCCCACCTGACCGTATCCCTCCGCATTAGCCTCAATTGCACCCCTGACTACATCTTTTGGGGGGATGTACCGTTCGCCGCGAAGTTCGAGAATGAGTCTGTAATCAGGAGCTTCTCCATTGTCACCCTCGTGGATGGCAGTAAAGCGACTGTGACTTGCCCGGCCCTAAGCCGGATTCGAGTTCAGCGCTCCATTCCGCTCGGCCGGAGCAAACCTAGAACAAAGGAAAGGAAATTATGACCACGAAATACCATTTACGCACGCTGCTGGCGGCGGTGGCAGTGCTGTCTGGAATATATTGTTCAGCCTCGGTTGCGGAGCCCAAGTACGCCGCCAAGGTTCCCGATTCGGTCACCACGCCGGACAAGGTTCACACCGAGTTGCTTGGTGACCTCGAATTCTTCGACGGTATGCCTAATAAAGGGACCGTCGATAAGGCCTACGACTTCCTCGACACGGCCCGCGGAACGGAAGCCTTCCTCAACGGCATACCGGCGACTTCCATCTACGCCCTGCTCGAAGGGTTCAAGGAGGCCGGACTCGAGTCCGGTGATCTGGGTATTTTCGAGGAACTGATGGATGCCCGCTCGCTCTATCTGACCCCCAACTCAACCACTGTTTACAACATGGCGGAAGTGGATGTCAAAGAGGGTCCGGTCGTCGTGGAAATCCCGCCAGGCGTATTAGGACCAGTCGACGACGCTTACTTCCGTTGGATCACGGACGTCGGTGCGACCGGCCCGGACAAGGGCAAGGGCGGAAAATACCTCTTTGTGCATCGTGATTACAAAGGAGATATTCCGGACGGTTACTTTGTTTCCCGCACGCCGAGCTACCGCAACATGATGTTCTTCCGTGTGTTCGTCAAAGATGGCGATCTGAAGGCTGCGGCCGACGGCGTGAAAGCAGGCTTCCGCATGTATCCGCTGGCGCAGGCGGCTAATCCACCCAAGCAGCGTTTCGTGAACTTGTCCGGCAAGCAGATGAACACCGTCCATGCGAACAACTTTCATTTCTACAAAGAATTGAACGCCGTGATCCAGTATGAGCCGGCCGACTCGTTCCCGCCGGAACTGGTCGGACTGTTCGCCTCGATCGGCATCAAGAAGGGGCAGCCCTTCGAACCCGACGCCCGGATGAAAAAAATCCTGACCGAAGCCGTGGCTATCGGCAACGCCACCGCCCGCGCCCTGACCTTCGCGCCGCGAAAGCAAAGCGTATTCTTCTATCCCGATCGCCAATGGAGCTCACCGTTTGCCGGTCTGAGCTCCGAGTTCGTGGACAACGGGGAACGCGTGCTCGATGACCGCATCTTCTTCCACTACCTCGCCACGGGAATCACACCGGCCATGGCCGCGCCAAAGGTGGGCACCGGCTCGGTCTACGAATTCACCGCGCAGGACTCGAAAGGCGAATACCTCGACGGCGGCAAGACCTACTCGGTCACGCTGCCCGCTCCGGTCCCGGTCAATAACTTCTGGTCGTTCATGGTCTATTCTGGCCAGCACCGCTCGATGTTGGAGACCGATCAGAAACTGGCCGGCCTCGACAGCAACAATCCTTCCGTGAAAGCGAATACCGACGGCTCCTACACCATGTGGTTCGGACCCAAGGCTCCGGAAGGCCACGAGGGCAACTGGATCCAGACGATGCCGGGCAAGAGCTACAACGTGCTGCTACGCCTCTACGGCCCGCTGCAGCCCTGGTTTGACAAGACCTGGAAGCCGGGTGACTTTGAATTGGTTGACTAAGGTCGATTGGCAGTGACATTGCGACCGGGCTTCAGGAAGGCCTCGCAGCGCTGTTCACACGGCTCTCAAAAACGTGATCCACGTGTCACTTTTGTGCGGGTCTTTGAGAATGGTGACTTTGCATTTGCACACAATGAGTATGATTTCTCCAGTCTGCGCGTGGGGTTGAAGTCTTTCGGTTTGAGGGCGGTCAAGCAGTAGAACATTGGGGCACGATTGAAACGATCGCCTCGCGCAGCGAATGGAAGAACGAAAATGGCAAGTTCTGAGCTTGAGCCTCAGTACCTTAGGCGCTGACTTCAATCATTCGATACTCTGTCGCGGACAAAGCGACCTTTGTTTGAAAAACCGGGTGAAGTGTCCCGAGTGCTCTAACCTCAGGCTATGGCGCGGGCGGAGGCCGCCGCCTCCTGCTCACTTTTTACGGCGGCCAGATCCTCCCGCAGCGAGCGCGCTGCCATCAGGTAATGGAAGGCGGACCAGACGTTGACCAGCGTGACCGCGCAAAGGGCGTAGCGCAGGCCCTGAGCTGTGGCGAAACTCTCCTGCATGCCGCCCGCCAGGAGAGACCCTCGAAACGTATCGCTCAACCACCCCGCCAAAGTCGGCCCCAGACCCAGGCCGATCAGGTTGATGACCAGGAGCAGCACAGCGCCTGCCAGAGCGCGCTCACGAATGCCGGCCAGACTCTGGGTCATAGTGAATGTGGGGCCGAGATACATGTACCCCAAAAGCAGCGAAGGGAGCATCAAAGCCAGGATGAGAAGCTTGTCTGGAAGCAGGTAGATACACAGGGCAATCGGCACGGCCAGAAGCGTCGAGATACCGGGTACGAGCATGTAATAGCGCTCATCATTGCGGTTACGTGCAGCATGGTCAGAAAGATAGCCACCGAGATATATACCACCCATGATTCCCACGGCAGAGATCATGGAAAGCGCGAACCCGACCTCGGCCACCGTCATGCCGTGGGAGCGGATCAGGAACGCTGGCAGGAACGAGCCTACGCCGTACCCGGCAAAGGCGTGCAGCGCCGCGGCGAGCGAAAGATGACGAAAGGAGCGTCGACGCCAGAGTGCCGTCACAGCCTCTGCAAAAGGCGGCGGCTTTGCGGCCACACTGATATTGTCCGAGAAACCGCGGGGCGGTTCTCGCAGCGTCAGGTTCAGCAGCAGCGCCAGCAATACACCGGGCAACCCGACGACGAAAAACGCAGCGCGCCACCCGTACTGCTCGGCTACGGCGCCCGATACAAGATAGCCCAGAAAAATCCCACCGCCGATTCCCATGGAGTAGATCGACATGGCCCGGGCGCGCTTCTCGGGCGCAAAGTAATCGCTGATCAGGGAATAGGCCGGAGGGCTGCAGCCGGCCTCACCGATACCTACGCAGAGCCGGGCAATCAGCAGATGGGAGAAAGACTTGGCAAACCCCGTAGCAGCAGTCGCCACGCTCCAGACTGCGATGGAGAAGGCGATGATCTTCACGCGGTTGCGCTGATCGGCCAGGCGAGCAATGGGTATTCCCAGGGTCGAGTAAAAAAGCGCAAAAGCGAGGCCGCCCAGCAGCCCCATCTGCGTGTCGGAAAACTGAAACTCCTGCTTTATGGGCTGGAGCAGGGTGTTGAAGATCTGGCGATCGAGAAAATTGAAGACATAAACGGTAAACAGTAGCCAAATAACGTAGCGTTTGTAGCCATCACTGGCGGTGAATTCAGCGCTCCCTGCGACACCGTCGGAGTCTGCGGGCGCTGCCGGCTTCACTGCCTCCGCGTCGGCTGCGGCTCTTATGACCGCATTGCCGGTGCGCTCCACGGCCGTAGTGGGAGCTGGTTTATCAGTCATCAGGGTTCCCGGCTGTTATAAGTTGGTTTGACCAGTCGGGTTGCAGCATACACGGGGCTGGGTCCTTACCCAATGCACTCGGGACGCGTTTTTTGCAGGAATTCCTACATCTCATATTTTTGCCGGCGGGCAGCAATGGGCGATTACGGAAGTTGTGCGCAAGGCAAACTCGTACAGAGAATAGGAGGCTTCGAGTTGGATGTTCACTCTGAAACCGGTGGCTCCTACCTGGACCCTCGCTCCGCCAAAATCAGTGGGCGCGATACCCAGATCGAATCCGGCACTGCAACGGTGATTTCGAAGACACCCGCATGCATGTGCTCGAAGGTCTGGTCGGGGATAGAGCTCCCGTCAGGGCTAGCAGCGCCAGCGCTGAATGAGGTTTGCGTGTCATAAGCGCCATGGGAGGCTACTAATGCGCGGTGCAGGCCCCAAAGGCAGCTACCGAATAGCCATCGGCGGCTATCGAGGCAGTTAGTAGTCCGGTTTCCTCGTGAATCATAAAGCTGAATGCCCGGCCGCTATCCATGCCCTGCATGGCCACTACCCCGTCATTTCGCTCGAACATAGAGGCAGCACTCGAGCGATTAAGACCACTGACTTTAGTCGTGCTGATCGACTTCTTCTTCGTGTCGATGACCACAAATTCCGGCATGCCGAGATCGGCCGGCAAGGCATCGAAGCATTCACCTGTTTCAAAACATAAATGCGCGTTCTTTGTGGCGCAGAGAAATTCAGCTGACGACGTCAGATTCTCAGCGTGCGTTAAGGACGGAATCCAACTCGCCGCCAGTAGCAGCCCGATAACTATTTTCATTCCTTGCTTCCTCGTTTGGCTACGATGACTTCTGCATCTGCCTGATCTTTGAACGCTTCTATCTGGTCGATGTAACAAACCTTGCTCATCGTGATGCGATGATCATCATGCGGATTGCCTAGTACTTGACCATATAGTTTTTGGCTTCCAGGCAGACACTGAAGGCCTTCTTGAAGTTCTCCAGCTGTCCTGCTGTGGCCTCGGCCGTGTTCTCGGCACTCGCCGCAACTTGCTGCTGGGCCTGCGCTTGTGCCTTCCGTCCCTGCCGTCGCCCGCGCACCGCGCCCGCCGCTGCTCCCCAGGCTGCGCCTTCGCCGGCGTCGTCATTTGCGATCTCGCCAATAATGGCTCCGGCGGCCGCGCCTCTGGCAGCGCCGCGCAAGCCGGAACCTGATCCGGCACTTTGTGTCGCCTGCATATCGGCCTGAGCCTGTTGCTGGTCGGCTGACGCCTGTTGTGAGAGTTCGAAGGGGTCACCGCCGCTGTTGGCTACGGCCCACTCATAACAGCCGGCCTCGTCGGCCTGCTGCTGAGCAGTTTCCTGCCCCTCTGTGGGAAAGACATAGACGTCCATGGTGGATGACAGGCTGCCCTGTGCCGAGGCGGTGATTGGCATCAAAAGAGCCGTCAGTGTTAGAAGGGTGCGTTTCATTCAGGTTATCCTCGTTGGGAGTCCATTGCGCATAGTTTTTGACCACACTATGCTGCCTTTTTTTTGGCGTCAAGACATGGGGCCGGAGGGTGTAATTCGGGGTGTAAATTTGTTTTGGCTGCGCCGCTACCTCAGCTCAGCCCACAATGCACCCTTTGGGTACATGCGTCCGCCGTAGCAAACTCCGAGACTGGGCACGGGAAGAAAAGCCGGCTTTCGCGAACCGCGCCATAAAATCTCCAGTTGACCTATGAGTGTTTTGGGGAACGTCGTTGTTCCGATGCTTCTGCTTCTGAGCTCTGCTGTACGCGGCGCCCAGAGCCCAGAGCCAACGCCCAGGGAGGAGTTTGCCGGGTATGACTAAACCCCGAAGTACCCAATGCGTATATTTTGGGATATAACAGCGTAAAATTTACTCGAATTAGAGAAACAGCCATGAATGCTTTTGCAAAATGTTTGGCGTTGACTGTGTCCAGCTGCGTGCTGGCCGTGAGCGCATCACTGGCCGATGATCCCACCATTGCGTGGGAACTGAACGACGCGTTGAAGCAAATTGATCGTCAGGCCGACAACTTTGCCAGCGCGATGGCGCATGTGACGATTGTGCGCACAGACCGCTCCGGGACGGAGATTGAGCGTCTTGAGGGCGTGTCCTTCGCCAACGATGATGGCGATATGCGGATCTCTGTATCAGCTCCGGAAAGCCGCGTGTATCTGATGGACAGTCGGGATCTGTACGTCTACCTCCCCGACCAGCAGTTGGTGCAGGAGTACTATCTTCCGAAGCATCCCGAACGGGTGGTACCGTTCATGCGTCTGGGGTTCTCGGAGACCGGACGCGACCTGCGCGATGACTACATCGTTAGCGCGATAGGTGAGCGCTTTATCGGTGATCGACGCACACTGGGACTGGATCTCACGCCCAAGAGCGACAAGGAGCGAGCCCGGGTTAATCG
Organism: Halieaceae bacterium; assembly: GCA_047635315.1. Lineage (GTDB taxonomy): Bacteria > Pseudomonadota > Gammaproteobacteria > Pseudomonadales > Halieaceae > Congregibacter. The sequence goes on from JBLIIW010000035.1 coordinate 7,486, forward strand.
CATCCAGCTGTGGATCGATCAAGCTTCCTGGATGCCCGTTGAGCAAATCATCGAAGCCACGGCCAGCGGCGAAAAGACCACCGTGCTGTTTGCCAACATGGCTCGCAACCTCAAGCTCAATCCCGATTTATTCAAGCGAAAATGGCCGCGGGGCACCAAGAAGACAAAGATGAAGTGATCGCCGCGGTGAGTCCTTTTGCGCCTGCGACTTAATGGCTGACTAAAACGCTTCGCCTACAGAGATGTACAGCGCTTCGCTGCCGGCAGAGCGTGAGTAATCAACGCGCAGATTGATACGTTTTTCCTGCAACACCATGAAACGAACACCGGCTCCATAGCTGGGAATCAAGTCCCCTTGATCCCGCTCACTGAAGGATTTACCAACGTAACCTCCTCCGGCAAAAGCGACGACTCCCCAGCGCTCGCTCAATTGCCAGCGCGCTTCGCTCTGTATCGATGAGGAGCTTCTTCCGAGGTAATCAGTGGCTGGGAATCCCCGCAGCTTTAATGTGCAGGAGTCCCAAAGCGGCGCGGCGCCGACGCGTCGGCAGCCCTGTGCGTCCAGGGCGAGTACAAGATCATCACTAATAGCGTGGTATGAGCGGTAAGCGGCGCTGTATGACTGATAGCTGGAATCGCTGCCCAGGGACTCGTCGTTGAAAAGCCCGTCCACAGTCACGTATCGGCCTTTCGTACTGTTGAATGGGTTGTCGCGGCTGTCGTATTCGAGAAGCAATCCCGGGCCTACGGAGAGAATATCCAGACCTGTATCGAAGTTCATAGACTCAACATTGGATTCAAAGCTCTGGCTCGCGTCTATTGCGCGAACGAAGCCACCGCCGTACCAATTTCCAGTGAGTCTGCGTGCCAGTTTGGCATATAAAAATTCACCGTTAACACGCCAATCCAGGCTTCCACTGCCGATGTCGTCTTCTGGAGTCAGCAATGATAGCCGGAGGTCGGCCATACCCACAGCACCGGTAAAGCGCCAGCGGTTGTCGAACCAGTAATTCTGTTGAGCAAGGCCGAACGCGCGACTGCCATTGGTTGTTGCAAGTCCGGCAGCGGCGGTCATGGAAGCAGGCTGTTGTTTTGCCTGTTCTGCAGATTGAGGATAAAAGTACGCCCCACCTGCCACCAGGCCGTCGCCCAGCGTTGGATCGGAAATAGGTATGGGAACTGCGACAAAGTCGCCTCGACGCAGCTTGACCAGTGTTTCATCCTCACGGATATCCGGCGCGATACTCGGCCGCGCGTCCAGCACGCTGTGGTCTTTGGCTTTACCCGGGCTGTCGGCTGTGCTGGGAAGGGGTGCCCCGCCGCTTGTGGGTTCGGGTTGTGTGTTTTGTGCAAGCGCCGGCAGGCAGAACAGCATCAGCAGGCTGCTGAAGGCGTTGACTTTCAAAACGACCAACCCAGTGAGGTTACAACACCGCGGTCGCTGCCCGATGCGGCATCGGATGGCGGATCGCTGTCGTAGGTGTTGTAGTAGCTGAAGTCCCAGAACAGGTCGCTGATAACTTCCCAGCGCAGACTGATATCCAATTGCGTTCGATAGCGGCCTTTCTCCGTTAAGCTCGGGTAGGCCGAAAATCGCGATGACAGGTCAACGGACGGACTGTCATAGACGTAGCGCGAGTAGTCGACGCCAATTAAGCCCTCAATATTTTCTTTGGAGGATGTGTCACCGCGAAAACTCTCCGCCGTGGCGACCAGGCCCCCGAGGAGGGCGAATTCGGAGGTGTTTGTTTGGGTGATGTATCGACCCAGTGCAGCGCCTACGCTGGAGCGAAGATTCAAGCCGAGTTCATCACTGCTCTCGAAGCCCATCAGGTAGGAGTTGAACCATCGATTGTCACGGTAGCGGCTGGTACTGAGCTGCAGGTTGGAGCGCTGCGTGCCCTCGTCGCTCTGGTCCCGCGTCAAGATGGTACTGCCATCAATCGTAAGCGAACGGATTTTGGTTCGGTGCGTAGCGCGAAACCCGAGATTCCCCTGGGCGACGTTACTGGCCTTGGTGTAGCTGTAGCCAAAGGTCATGGAGCCCTTGAGGCGATCCCAAAACGCGTCTTCGATTGGCGATATCCGCACCACATTCTGGTGGGCAAAGCGGGTGACCCCCCGGTCATTGAGCAGGGCGATCTGCTCCTGTTTGCCGCTGTCCTTGATCGTCCCGGTGACTCGGATACCGTCGGCGCCTTCAAACTGAAATTCAAAGTCGCTTTCTACGCTAGCCACATCGTCCCACTCGATACTGACTTCGCCCATGTAATCGGTGCCCAGTCGCAGCTTGCCGTGCTCGAGCAATCTGATTTCACCGGTCAGCGAATCGCCGTTTTTCATATGCAGCACGTCGGTTTTTTCTCTTGCCAGAACCTGCCCGCAGTGTAGCGTCAGGACTGCCAGCAGCCAGACAGCATGCTTGCTTGGGAACCCGCCCGCAACCCGCAGGCGGGGCAGAAGTCTGATACGCCAAATCATGTGCGTTTCACCTCCAGAGGTATCACCGGATGAAGAGGGAGGTGGCGCGGAAGCATAGGGGGCTAGAATCTAAAGGAACAACCCAGCATTGGTCCGCTTACCACGAGCGTTGGATCCAGAAATTCATCACCGCGTTTGAATTCTACATTCAGGTAGCGGCAGCCGGGCATCAAGCGCCCATCTTTACCCATGTTGTCTTTCATAGTCATGTTTTGTTTGAGTGATTCTGTGTCTGAGTCGCTGTTAGTTTTCATTTAGATCTTTGTCAGCCCAGAACTTACTGCCCTGCAGCGTAGCCTGCAGGGCGACCCCGGAATCGGTAATCTGATACACCCGGGTTCCAGGCATCATGGTCATTGCCGCGCCTACGCCAGCCCCTTCGCTTTCATTGTGTAAATTGGCGTCAGCCTGGGCCGAAAAATCCCACCCTTCCTCGACAAACTGGTCGATTGCTTCATCCGTATCGAAAACGAATACGGCGCTGAAGTCCTTTACGCCCATTCCCCAGCCGCCTCCCGCTGAAAACATCTTCATGTAGGTTTCCTCGCCCGATCGATTGTCATGAAGAATGCCACCGCCCCGCTGGGTTGAGACCAGCAGTACGTTGATGCCAATGTTGGAGAAAACCGCGAAGCCTTTGGCGTTTTCGAGTTCGGCCTTCGCGCTGGGCTGCAGCTCAAAAAGCGTGCTCAGCGCGGCATCACGAGCACTACTGAGCTTCTCACGTTGTTCTTCAGGCGAGGTCTGCCCCAAAAAAGCACTTGCAGACAGGGGTACAACTATAAGCACAGCGAGGGAAAAGGTTCGCAGCAATGTCGGCAGGTAGGCCGGCGCTAGTGTTTTTCGCGTTTTCATGAGAATGCTCTTTTCAAACTACAGGATTGGAAGAGGAGACGAGCTTGGTATGTCAGCTGTCGGCGCTGTCGATTGCGGTTTCGCAGCCGGCTGAAAGCGTGGCTTCGTTCCCGGTAAGACATGACGCTACTCGGTCCTCGCCCAGCGCAACTCCGCTGCAATGCTCTTCAGTCGCGCGAGCCAGTCCGAACTTAAGGTGGGATAGTCTAGGCGTAGCGATGGAACGCGGCATGGTGCGAATGGGTGCAAATTAGGGTGTAGAAACAGGTGCCCTGGAGGTTGGCGGCTGCTGAATCCCCTGTGTGCCTTAGGGGACGCAGGAATTTCGTTTGCTCACTCACTGAGCCCGAAGCATGCAAATTACATCCCTAGTTACATCTTTCAGGAGCATGCAGACAACGCCCTGGTTGTCGGACCCTATGGTCGCGATTATGGACACGGTCTGATATGCACACACACAACGCCGCACAAACGATAAAACTAACAATGGATATGCCATTGGTGTACCGGGTCAGGGTACAGGGTATAATCCCGCTGGATATGTCTACCCGTTTTCGTGGCATGCAGATTACGAATGCGGCGGACCTGGGGGAGGACCGATCGACCATTGTCGGAAGCCTGCCTGATCAATCGGCGCTCGCTGGGGTGCTTAACACCCTTTATGAGATGCATTACCCGGTCTTATCTGTCGAATGTCTGGATCTCGGATAAACGCATCTACGCGCTACAACACCTGGAGAAAAATGAAAGAGTTCGCGACAAACAATCTCGAAATACTTGCATTTTGCGAAATTCCGATAGAGATGGGCAGGGCTTCAATCGACGTCCGCAAGCGGGTCAAAGTAAGACCTGCGTTGCGGCAATGGCTGTTCGGTTCCGGTGTTGCCGCTGTATTGTTGCTACAGGCTGTTCCGGGAGCGTGGGCGCAGGACGATCCCCGCTTTAGTGTCAGTGTGGGCGCATTCTTCACGGATCGAGACAGCAAAACCCGACTCGATGGAACGGCCGGAGAGGGGTCGGACGTAGACCTCGAGGGCGATCTCGGTATTGATGGCTCCGACACCGTACTTCGCCTCGATGGCTACTGGCGCTTCGCGGAAAAACATCGCATCGACTTTAGTGTGTTTGATCTTTCGCGTACGGCAAGTACGCAAATTGATAAAGAATTCACCTGGAAAGACACTACCTACTCGATCGATACCCAGCTCGATACCAGTCTTGACCTGTCGATCTACAAGGCCTCCTACAGCTGGCTATTTATGAAACGTGACTGGGGCTTTGTCGCAGCCACAGCGGGCTTGTATGTTGCCGATATGGGCGTATCCATCAGCGTTCCTGAGACGAACAGTTCCGAGGGTGGTGGCGTTACTGCGCCATTACCTGTGGTCGGCCTGCGCGGTGAGTACAACCTGAATGACCGCTGGTCTTTGCGAGGTAGTGCAGAAATTTTCGCTGTTGAATATGGCGACTACAGTGGCTCACTGTCGGACATCTTCGCTGGCATCGATTTCAGTGCAACTGAACACGTTGCTCTCGGTCTGGGCTTTAATGCAGTGCAGCTTGATGTAGGCGTCGAGAAAAGCAACTTCAACGGCGATTTTGACTGGTCATATAGTGGCGCGATGGCCTACCTCAAGTTCGATTTCTAATCGTTCCTGAGCGAGCCCGACTCTAGTGGTTGATCAGCTAACGCGTCGCCTCCGGCTTGCATCTGTTGCGGGCTGATTAGTCCCAGGCCAAGCGCTTTTGCCACGGCCTGCCTGCGCCCATGTACGCCCAGCTTCTGAAAAATGTTTGCGGCGTGGCGCTTCACCGTAACGGTGGAGATGTGCAAGCGCTCGGCAATTTCTTTATTGCTCAGCCGATCTGCAAGTAGGCCCAGTACCTGTTCCTCGCGACGCGATAGCGTATCAATACTTTGAGCCAGACTTTTCCGGGCAGGAATAACTCCACCGGCCGTTGCAGCTTCATGTGCGTTCTCAAATGCCCCAAGGATCTCGCCAACATAGTTGAGTCCCTCTTCGTTGAGATCAAGTCGATTCAGGAGCTTACCCAGCCGGGGCCCGAGGTCCGCGAACAGGCGCAGAAAACGACCTGGCTGAGCGATGCCTATGGCAGCATTCAAATCATCAAGCGCTGCTTCTATATTCCCGAGCGCATCATGGAACACGGCGCGTAAGGCTAGCGTCTCTGCGAGAAAGCGTTTTTGGTGAATCTGGCGCAGAAAATCGACGAGTTCGTCCAATAGTGGTGCAGCGCGCTCGCGGCTTTGCACAGAGTCATCCAGCACCAGGACTTTCAGGAGCGTCATCGTCGGCGAGTAAAAAGCATAGGTCGGCGCAAAAGGTCGGCCCTTGTACTGCTGTGCCCACTGCAGAGCTTCAGCCATACGTCCCTGGCGCACGGCCAGCTCCGCGCGGAAAGCTTCGGCCAACTCAATATTGAAGACGCTTTGTGATTTGAGGGCAGTTCGGTGGAGAGTCGCTGCTGTATCCCGCGCGGCCTGGTCATCTCCCATAAGCTGTTGACTTAGTGATTCAAGAGCAAGGCAGTGGACGTGAAACTCGGCACCGTCGATTAGCTTGGCGAGAAGTGCCGGCCGAATAGTGTCGCGGACTAAATTAATTTCGTTGCGGTGATAGTGTTCCGCCGCCAACATACAGCGCGACAACGTAAGCGCTTCGCGCAACCCGGTCGCTTCGCCGAGAATGATGGCTTCTGTGGCGGCGCGGCGAAGCCCGATCAGGTCCGCGTCCATCCAATTCAGCAATAATAGCGATACAAACAAGCGAATGCGGTACGTGGGGTGAACCTTGGCGTTGGATGCGGCTTCAGACAGGCTCGCGCTCAGTATTCGCCTCGCGTCAGGGGCGTCGCCCATCATTTGCATCGCCGCTCCGAGAATTATCATCGCAAAGCCGCGCTCTGCCGCGCTATCGAGGGGCAGCAACTCCATAGCCCGCTGAGCCTGCACCAAGGCTTGCGGCCCATCTGCCTGGTTCCAGCTTAAAAAAGACTGGGATGAAGCAAGTGAGCCAGCCAGCTCATTCCTGAGTTCGTCGCTCAGCTCGGATGATTCCACCAGTGATTCCGCTCTACCGAGAATCACTTCGCTTTCCTCGCGACTGCCGGCCGTGCGCAGCCATCGTGCTCTGAGCAACAGTAGCTCGGGGCGCGACTCTAATAGTGCGTGTGGAAGTTGCATAAGCCAGCGATTGAGTCGATGCCAGTGCTCATTGTTGGTAATTGCCTGACGATGACGAATAATCAGCTCTGCGGCTGCCGAAGCGTCGCTAATTTCTAGCAGATGGCTTATTGCTTCTTCGTAGAGTTCGTGTTGTTCGAACCACGCAGCCGCCGCGATGTGCAGTTCGCGAACGGCGCCTTCGCCTAACTCTGCCGTGGCTTCTGTAATCAGTAGTGATTGGAAGAGATGGTGATAACGGAACCATCGGTTGTCGTCGTCCAGAGAAATACTGAAGAGTCCGGACTCCGTCAGCCATTTGATGAAGTCAGCTCCGCTTACATCCGCGGTGTCATCGTTTGCATATTTGCAGATGGTTTCGCAGAGCGGGGCGGAGAAGCGATCAAGTATTGAGCTTCGCAACAGATAGTCCCGCATCGCTGTCGGGCAGTGGGCCAGCACTTCCTGCATCAGGTAGTCTCGGACGGATCTCGGGTCGGCGGGAATGCTGGCTATAAACTTCTCTGAGCTACTCGAGTTAATGGCAGCCAATGTTGCAAGTCGTAATCCTGCGGGCCAACCCTCGGTACGCTCGTGTAGTTTTGCGACAGCCTCGTCGCTGATATCGGCGCCATACTTGCTCTTGATGAACTGCAGTGTTTCTTCGCCGCGAAACGCTAACTGCAGCATTCGAATCTCGCGCAAACTTCCGCTGGCGCGGAGGTTGTGCAGCGATAGCGGAGGATCGCGACGCGTTATGATGATTACATGCAGGCCTTGGGGCGGGCGCTTCAAGAGTGCATCCATGTATGCATGGACATCACTCGAATTGATGCGATGGTAGTCGTCCAGCACGAGTGTAACTGGAGGACCCAGGGCATGGACATCGTTGTAAAACGAGCCCACTAGCTCTTCCATATCGGGAAGATTGTGAGATTGCAGTGCTTCGGCGGAATGGGCGCAGCATTCAGGAAAGATGCTTGAAAGGCCTGCCACGATATAGCTTGTAAACTGCCGGAGGTCACTATCTGATTTGTCCAGAGACAGCCACACCGTGGCACCATCCGATTCCTTAGCCCACTGTCTTGCAAGCGTGCTTTTTCCGTAACCCGCCGGTGCGGAGATCAGCGTAGTAGCAGCCCCAGAGTTAAGTGGATTAAACGCAGGTAATTCTTTTCGCGCGACGACATCCGCCGCAATCGCAGGCGGATACAGTTTGGAGCGAATGATGGGGACTGGCAGTGGCCTCAAGGAGGCTCCTATGCGTTGGAGTCAGGCTCCAAAATGACTTATCGGAAGTCTGGGGCTTTAGCAAAAGACACAGTCCGTTACATCAGCCTTCCTTTACGAGGTCGATGGGCGAGGTTACGCTTTATCTATGGATAATAGATGAAACTGCAAGAGGTGATCGCTTTTCGGTCAGTTCGCGGCCCCGCCACTGTCTCCAGAGAAACTACCTGAGCAGAACCCTGTGCTGGTTGTTGTAAAGATGCTGAAGGGTCACGCGGCTCATGTTTGCCTGATTCTCTTTGGTATGTATCGCCATCAGCGCTTTCGCGATCTTAACACGCCCTGTGAGTGGCAGTTCGCGGAGACCCCAATGCCTCGATCCCGGTCAACCCGTTCGACCTCCAGCTCAGATAGGCCTAATATATTTCCTGTGTGGGACGTTGGTGTTCTCGACTTTGAATGATCTTCGCAAAATCAGATTAATGAGCCCCGGTGTTCCCCGTTAATAATGAAAAGCCTCGCCGTGAGCGGTCAGCGATGCGTCACTATCCAGACTGAGTATTCGGAGAAAGTCCCATGTGGAATAGCGTTCGTTTCCTGCGCGATAGCGCGCTTGCAGTGGTGCTGGTGGGTGGCTTGAGCATCAGCCTTGAAGCAGCGCCGTTGGGCTCGAGCCAAGACCCGTTAGTAAGCCAGGGCGACGTCGGGGAGAGCAGCGACCTCCTGCAGTCCCATTCTGATACTGCGCTGCAGCGCGCCGGGCGAGTTGGCGAACTGCTCAAGCGCCTGAACGTCCGCCAGAAAGTTCAATTGCTGAGTGGCATCGGCTTTGCCATGACCCCGGCCGAGGCACAGAAATACAAGGTTCCCGGTGCCGCCGGGTTCACCCATGCTATCGAAGCGCTAGGTATTCCCTCAATCGTTCTCGCTGATGGTCCCGCAGGCGTGAGAATCCTGCCGCAGCGCGATGGCAGTAGTGACATGTTCTTTGCGACGGCATTCCCGGTCGAAACTGTGCTCGCTTCGTCCTGGGATACAGCCCTGGTCGAGGAAGTGGGCGGTGTTTTCGGCTACGAATCGAAGGAATATGGCGTCGACGTGCTGCTCGCGCCGGGTATGAATATCCATCGCGACCCGCGCGGGGGGAGAAACTTCGAGTACTACTCGGAAGACCCGCTCCTCAGTGGTCGGATGGCTGCTGCGATGGTGCGCGGTGTGCAGTCCCACGGCGTGGGCGCGACACCCAAGCACTACGTCGCCAATAATCAGGAAACCAACCGCTACGTGGTAGACACGATCGTCAGCGAGCGGGCCCTTCGCGAGATTTACCTCCGCGGCTTCGAGATCGTCGTGAAAGAATCGGACCCGTGGGCGATCATGAGCGCCTACAACCAGATCAACGGCGTGCCGGCCTCACAGCACCGGTCCCTGCTGACCACAGTCCTGCGCGATGAGTGGGATTTCGACGGTGTGGTCATGACGGACTGGTTTGCCGGGATGGACGACCCGGTGGCTCAGATGATCGCCGGCAATGAACTGCTGATGCCCGGCACGGAGGAGGCCACGGAGCGGCTCCTTGCCGCGGTCGAGAACGGCGAGTTGCCGATGGCGCAGCTCGACCGGAATGTGCGCTATATCCTCGATCTCGTACTGCGCTCACCGACCGCGTCGGGATACGCATACAGTGATAAGCCCGACCTCGAGCAGAGTGTACGCATCGCCAGGCAATCGGCTGCGGCGGGCACCGTGTTGCTCAAGAACGAAGGCGGCGCACTGCCCCTGAGCAATGAATTGAAATCGATGGCGGTGTTTGGAAACCACTCCTACGATTTTATCTCCGGCGGAACGGGTAGCGGTGACGTTAATGAGGCCTACACCATATCGCTGGTGCAGGCACTGGAAGAACGCGGCTTGGCAATTGACGCCGAGCTGCGCGCTGCCTACGAATCCCACCTGGCCGTCTACGAGGAAAGCCTGCCGGAGAAAGAGGGCTTCTGGATGTTGCAGCCCCCGGCACAGGAGCGCGAACTTGCAGCTGCGCTGATTGTCCGCAAGGCGGAGTCGGCGGACATCGCCCTGATCACTATCGGACGCAAATCCGGTGAATTTCAGGACCGTCCCCTGGAAGGTGATTTCTATCTGACGACCGCAGAGAAAGAACTGATCGGCGAGGTATCGGAGGCGTTCCAGTCCAGGGGTAAGTCTGCGGTGGTGATTCTCAACATCGGTAACGTCGTGGAAATCGCCAGCTGGCGTGAGAGCCCCGACGCGATTCTGGTGCCCTGGCAGGGTGGCCAAGAGGCCGGTAATGCGGTGGTAGATCTGCTCCTGGGTGATGTCAATCCTTCCGGGAAGCTGCCGACGACTTTTCCGCTGAGCTACGACGACACGCCGACGGCCGCGAACTTTCCCGGCGTGGCGACCTCGGATGAAGTGATCAATCTGCTCGGTATCTTCACGGCGCAGCCATCGCGCGTCGATTACGAGGAGGGCATTTACGTGGGCTATCGCTACTACGACACGGCTGGCGTAGCAGTCGCCTATCCTTTCGGATACGGTCTTTCCTACACGACGTTCGACTATGCGGACGCGTCGATCAGCGCCAGCGAATTCGATGAGAGCGTCAGCCTGGCGGTCAGCGTGACCAACAGTGGCTCCGTCCCGGGACGAGAGGTCGTGCAACTGTACCTGGGCGCGCCCTCGGGAGCGCTGCACAAGCCGGCGCAGGAGCTGCGCGGCTTCGCCAAGACCCGACTGCTCGCCTCGGGAGAGTCGCAAACACTAACCTTCGACCTTGGCCCCCGCGATCTGGCCTCCTTCGATGATACGCGACGGGCATGGATCGCCGCCGCCGGGATGTACGAGGCGCGGATCGGCGCTTCCTCGCGGGATATTCGCGCGAGGCTCCCATTCAAGCTGGCGAAGGAAAGAGTGGTCGAGACCGTGATCGCCGATCTTTCGCCGGACGTGGTCCTTAAGGAGATGGAACTGTGACTACTCGGCGAAGCACCTCGCTCGGCGCGCTATCCATGGGCACTGCGATAGTTACCCAACTCGTCCTGGCCCTGACGCTCAGCGCAGCCTGGCCGCTGGCGGTCGCCGCTGCTCCCGAGCGGCCCAACATCGTCGTGCTGTACACCGATGATATGGGCTGGGGAGACATCGGCGCCTATGGCAATCCGTACATCCGCACACCGTCTCTCGACCGACTGGCAGCTGAAGGGCAGCGCTGGACGGATTTCTACGTGCCGGCACCGGTGTGCTCACCGAGTCGCGCCGCGCTGCTCACGGGCAAGCAGCCGGTGCGCAGTGGGCTCTACGGCCAGCAGATTCCGGTCATGTTTCCCGGCGACACCGGTCATGGAATACCTGAGCGGGAGCTGACTATGGCCGAAGCCCTGAAGAGCGCCGGTTATGCGACCGGGATGTTCGGCAAGTGGCATCTCGGCGACGCCGCGAAGGCCCTGCCGACGCGCCACGGATTCGACTACTGGTTCGGCGTTCCCTACTCCAACGACATGAATTTCGGCGGCCGCGCAAATATCGAGGATCTATTCCGTTTGCGCATGGCCGGGGAAATGGACGAACTGCAAGCAAACTACCGGGCACTGCTGGAAGGCTTCGAGGAACCGGACTACCGGAATTACAACATACCGCTGTGGCGCAGCGACTGCCGTAGTGGCGATTGCACGGAGACGTTGCTGGAAGACCCGCTGGTACAGCCCACGTTCACGCGGCGGCTCACGGAAGAAGCGATTGCCTTCATGCGGGCAAATCGCGAGAAGCCGTTCTTCGTTTATCTGCCTTACTCCATGCCGCACTTGCCTATCTTTGCCAGCGAAGCATTCCAAGGCAGCAGTCCGGCCGGACCCTATGGCGACACGATAGAGGAGATCGACTGGAGCGTCGGGCAGATCCGCGCTGCGCTGGAGGAACTCGATATCGACGAACGAACACTGGTCATTTTCTCCAGTGACAATGGACCCTGGCAATCCGCCAGCACGCATTTCGCCGGCAGTGCGGGCCCGCTGCGGGGTGCCAAGCAGGAGGTCTACGAGGGCGGGGTGCGTGTGCCGGGTATTTTCTGGTGGCCGGGCACTATCAAGCCACAGGTGACGCACGATATCGGCAGCGTGATGGACGTGTACACGACGGCCTTGTCGCTGGCCGGGGTTGCCGTGCCGTCCGATGTGGACGGCTTCGATCTGACGCCGGTGCTGCTTGAAGGGCGCAGTCATAGCAATGATGAAATCGGCTTTTATCGCAAGGGGGTACTGCGTGCCTATCGCAAGGGCGACTATAAGCTGCATCTCTATGGGCAGGCGCAGGGTGGCAAACCGCTGGAGATGCCGGAACTGTACGATCTTCGCCGGGACATTTCCGAACGCGAGGATATCGCCGCGAAGCATCCCGAACGGGTGGCGGAATTACTTGCCGCGATCGCCCGGCATGAGGCTGCAACACCCCGGGCGCAGCCGATTTTCGACCGGCGCCTGAGGAAATTGATGATGGAGCAACCATCGAAAGCGCAGCCATGATCGGGCGAGGGTGTCTATTTTCCCAACGCGGTGGTCACCACCTCACTCTGCTCTCCCAGCCAGGCTGGTGCAGCTATCCGCCGATAACGGCCTGGAGTAGCAATGGAGCCGTCTAAGGAGCAAAGCGCTGAAACAACGGATAGCGAATACAGCTTTTGGTCTCTGGCCGTTTCTCGACAGGTCGTTTATAGCGCGACTAAGGTGGCGCTGGTGGTCGGCACGATTTTGGCCATGATCAATCATGGGGAGAAGATCTTTTCTCTATCACTCGGCGGTCAGGACTTGCTTAAAGTGCTGGTGACTTACTGTGTGCCCTACTCGGTGTCGACATGGTCCGCTGTTAAGGCGATTCAGGCGCAGGTTGCTAACAGCAGCTAGAGGACCGCTGCGGGGATGCAGCTGAGAATGCGTTCGATATCCGCGTTGCTATTATAAAAATGCGGCGATAGGCGGAGGCCTTCCCTGCGCTGGTCGAATTGAATGCCTGCCCTGTGGAGGTTTTGTGCAAAAGCTTCCTGCTCTTCCCTTAAATCCAGTACCACGGTACCGCCGCGCTGCTCCGCCGCCAGCGGTGATACCTGAAAGCGCTCATCGATCTGGCTGCATAGCTGCGCGGTCAATTCGCGGTTGTGCGCAGTGATTCGCTCAAGGCCGATATCCAGCAGCGCGCCGATGGCATGGCTGGCCACCAGTGCGGGCGCTACGCTTGGGGTACCTCCCCAGAAGCGCAGGGCATCCTGGGCGTATTCAAAGTTGTGAATATCGAATTCGAAGGGGTTGCTGTGCGAGAACCAGCCGACTTCCGCTGGCTCACAGGAAGCCAGGCGCTCCGGATGCACCCAGAGAAATCCGGCGCCGGGGCCGCCGCAGAGCCATTTGAGACAGGAACCGAGAATGAAGTCAGTGTTCCAGGCGCGGGCATCTACCGGGCGCACACCAATAGACTGGGCCACGTCGACCACGCTGATGGCACCGCAGTCTCTAGCCATTGCGCACAGTGGGGCGATATCGTGACACTCGCCGCTATTGGAGTGCACATGGGTGAACAGTACGCAGTGGACGCGTTCATCCAGGTATCGCGACCAGACCGCGGGATCCAGCGTGTTCTCGCTGCGGGGCACCATCACCACCTCAAAGCCGCGGCGCTGGGCAATCGTGAAGAGAAAACCCAGCGATGGAAAGGCTTTCTCGGCGATCAGCAGGCGCTTGCGCCCGGGTTGCGCGGGCAGAGAATTCAGAACCTGGCTCAGACCGGCCGTGACACTTGGCTGTGGACAGACCATGGCGGCCTCGTGGTTCATAACGCTGGCTAGCTGCTGTCGAAAATTGTCGAGGGACTTCATCCAGTGCGTCCAGACCTGATCGTCACTGGGGACCCAGGGCCCAAACAGTCCTTCCTTTAAAGCGTCTGCGGCATCCAGGGGCGGCAAGCCAGCGGCGTGGTTAAGTAGGTAGCCTGCGCCGTCGGGCCAACCACGGGCCATATCATGATGTCCCGTCATCAGCTTTCGACTCCCAGCGCCCGGCGAATGGTTTGAAGGTCGTCGTGGCGCGTTCGTATGTCGTCCCGCGGTGCTGCGGTGCGCCGGTCCCTGAGTTTCTGCAGCGCGGCCAGCAGTACCTCCAGGGGCGGACCGCTTGCGGTGATATGTTCGAGGTGTTTCTCATCCAGGGATGACGAGGGCTTCTCGATAAAGCGCTGCACCAGCTGATCGTGGTGCTGTGTAGCGGTTCGACCATGGGCCTCGCATAGCTCGAGAAAAAGCTTTGCGTTGTGTTCGAAATAGCGACCCTGCGATTTCCCGGAGTGCAGGCATTCGAGGATCTGGTCCATGAGGCTCTGGCGGCGCATGCAGTCGCGCAGCCGGGTCTGGTCTTCGGGCATCATGTACAGAAACTTGTCCACCAGCAGTTGGGAGTAGGAGGTATCTTCCGCCGCGCAGAGCCCGAGCAGAAGGTCGACCTCATTGATCCCGGCGAAGTCACCGGCGTTGGCGCCGCGGTACTCGGTTCGCCCTACGCGATAGGGTTTGTAATAGGGGCGCACGGAGTAAAAGAAGCGCGCCGGGTCCAGACTGTCGAAGAGCTGCTGATTGTAATCAGCCACATCCTCCAGCGCCTGACGCGCCGCAAGAAGCAGGTCGCCGCATACCGGGTGGGATATCCCAAGGGGCACTGTTCGAACCAGTGCGTCGGCCGCTCGCTTGAAGGCAAAAATGCCGCGAGTGTTGAAATCGAGAAACAGGAACTCGTCCGATAGATGGGTGAAGCTTCGATAGACGCCATTGTGCGCCCGGTTGTGCGTGGACAGATGGCTGGTGGCAAAGCGCGGGGTAACGCCCAAAGAGGCACCGATGTGCAGGGCAAGGCCCGATGCCTCAAGCAGTGGTGAACTCTGTTCCCGGGAGGGCTCGGTGATCTCGTGGCGACGGCAGGCACCCATGTAAAGACCGACGTTGCCGAGTAGATCAAAGGCGGGCTCAAAGCCCTCGTCCGTATTGCCTTCGTTATGCAACCCGGCGATATGTTGCCGGCCTTCATCATGCAGTAGCTGGCGCAGTTCTGCTCCCGCTGATGTAACGTCGGCGCGGTCTTCCTGGGCAAAATAAAGTGCTTCCAGCTCGGTGTTGATGTCGATAAAGCGGGATCGAATCCATTCGTCGAATCGTTCCGCATTAGTGTTCATAGCGTAGACCTCAGCGGTGCCCCTGGAGAACGACCGCATACAGCGGGGCTTACTGCTGACAGCTCAAGCGAGCAGCACAAGTACTGCGGACAGGTGATCACATCATTCGCAGGGGCTCCAGTTTACCACGAGAGCTTGCGCTAGCTGCCGGGGGCAGTGCTGACGGGCGTTGCAATACCGTAGTGACTCCTTGCGGCTTTGTCATTTTGATCATGCTGGTTAACAATGGCACGTCGATCAGGCGCCTCCGCACGCAGCTGCCCGTTCGCGTGCTTGGTACGAGTTTACAAGGAGCTACAAAATCGAAGCATTGGCATTGAAGGTCGATATCGTCTCGGATGTTGTCTGTCCCTGGTGCATCATTGGCTATAAACAGTTTGAAAAAGCACTGGCGACACTCCCGGGACGCTTCGAGCTGAGCCTGCACTGGCGTCCCTTTGAGCTTAATCCGCAGATGCCTCAAGAAGGGCAGAACCTGCGTGAACACCTGGCGCAGAAGTACGAGGCCTCAGAGCAGCAGGGCCTCGCGACAAGGGAGCGCTTGAGGTCTCTCGGTGAGTCCCTGGGTTTTGAGTTCGACTATTCTGACGCCATGCGCATGGTGAATACCTTCAGGGCGCATCAACTGCTGCACTGGGCCGGGGAAGCAGGCAAGCAGACTGAACTGAAGCTGGCCCTGTTCCGGGCGTTCTTCAGTAGTGGGCAAGATGTGAGCGATGTCAAAGTGCTGGTCATAGCCGCTGGCAGTGTTGGTCTGTGCGAGAGCGCAGCTGCAGAGGTTCTTGCCAGCGCGCGCTACGCCCAAGCTGTACGTGCGGACCAACAGTGGTGGCTGGATCGCGAGATACATGCGGTTCCGGCTTTCGTATTTAACGACAAGTACTCAGTGCTGGGCGCGCAGGACGCGGATAACTTTGTGCGCGTGCTGAAGAAGATCGAGCTCCGGGAACTGGAGCCCAACAGCTAGACAGAGGCGTTCAGCGGGCCCGCGGCAGCGCATTGCCTTGCAAATACACCGGCGTTAAATGACCAGACTCAGGAGTTATGCGTGCAAACAGCAATTCACCGATGCAGAACAATCCACGCCGGGCTGCTGCCCGCGCTCAGTTTTTGCTTTATTGCCCTGGCTGCCAATACGCAGGCGCAGTCTATTGAGGATGAAGCGGTTGCCTGGCTGCAGGAATACCTGCGTATCGATACCATCAATCCTCCGGGCAACGAGTCCCGCGCTGTGGAGTTTTATAGCAGGATCTTTGATGCGGAGGGCATCGAATGGAGCGCGGCGGAGAGCGCCCCAGGCCGGGGGAATATCTGGGCGCGCCTGAAGGGCGGTGATGAACCCGCACTGATATTGCTACAGCACACCGATGTTGTCCCCGCGGACCCCAAGTACTGGACGACTGACCCTCTGTCGGGCGACATCCGTGACGGCTACATATGGGGCCGCGGTGCCATCGATATGAAGGGCACGGGTGTATCGCAGCTGGCCACCTTCCTGAGTCTGCACCGTTCCGGAAGACCCCTGAACCGCGATGTCGTCCTGATCGCGACGGCGGATGAGGAGGCCGGTGGTCTGTTCGGCGCGGGCTGGCTGCTGGAGAATCACCCGGAGGTTTTTGCCGGGGCAGGCCTGCTACTCAACGAGGGGGGAACCGGTAAGCTCAGCGCCAAGGGCGAAACGATATTCTCGGTGGAAGTAACGCAGAAAGTCCCGGTTTGGCTGCGTCTGACCGCCGTTGATAAGCCGGGCCATGGCTCTATGCCGAACCCCACATCCGCGGTAACGCGGGTGGTGCAAGCGATGGAGATTGTTCGCACAAAGCCCTTTTTGCCGCGCATTATCGCGCCGGTCGATGCCATGTTTCGCAGTCTGTCGGCCAGTGCCGACCCGGCTTGGGCCGCAGCCTATGCTGACATGGCCGTCGCCGTGCAGCAGCCCGGATTTCTCGAAGGACTACAGGCGCACTCCGCGCCCCTGCATGCCCTGACCCGGGATACCTGTTCCATTACCCGAATGTCTGCATCCAA
>JBLIIW010000036.1:0-24441 GCA_047635315.1 Halieaceae bacterium
TGGTGTGACCGTGCTGCCCTGTCTCCGCACCGCTCCTACGGAGGGTCGGGCGCCAGTCCCCGCTAGGCTTGCCAAAAAGAGACCGCGCGAATGTCGTTGGTTCGCGCAGCCAGCTGAGGTAGAATTCGCGCCGCTCATTTTTTGGTCGAGTCTACGCTATGCCCATCTACGAATACCAATGCACGGATTGCGGGGAACTTAAAGAAGCCCTGCAAAAAATCAGCGATGCACCTCTGGAGATCTGCCCTTCCTGCGGCAATGCGACGCTGCGCAAGAAGATCTCTGCGGTCGCTTTCCGCCTCAAAGGCAGTGGCTGGTACGAGACGGATTTTAAAAGCGGGAATAAGAAAAATCTGGCTGGCGAGGCGGGTAGTTCCGACGCCGCTGCCGCTAGCGGTGGGGAGTCCACCAAAGGCAAGGAGGGCGCATCCAGCGAGAGCGCCGCGGCTACCCCGGGAGACAGCGCCGTGAAGAAAGATAGCAAAGCGGCATCAGCCGACACCAACGCTGGCGGCTCCAAGGCCTAGGCGTCCAATCCCCGCCCCACACAGGAAACGTCATGCGCACCCAATACTGCGGCCTTCTGCGAAGCGCCCACATCGATGACACGGTCACACTCTGCGGCTGGGTTGACCGTCGCCGGGACCACGGCGGTGTGATCTTCCTCGACCTTCGCGACCGCGAGGGCATTGTCCAGGTGGTTTTTGACCCGGACACCCAGGAGCATTTTCTCACGGCGGATCGGGTGCGCAGCGAGTACGTGCTCAAGGTCACTGGGCGCGTCCGGGCGCGCGGCGAAGGCACCGTCAATCCAACGATGGCCACTGGAGAGATTGAAGTTCTGGGCAAGGAGATAGAGGTGCTCAACGTCGCCCAGACGCCACCTTTCCAGCTCGACGAGCACATTGCCGTGGGTGAAGAGGTACGCCTGCGCTATCGCTACATGGATCTGCGGCGCCCGGAGATGCAGCAGCGCCTACGTCTTCGATCGGAGGTCACGGCGGAGGTACGTCGCTTCCTCCACGACGAGGGCTTTATTGATGTCGAGACGCCTGTACTGACCCGGGCGACGCCGGAAGGGGCCCGTGATTACCTGGTGCCCAGTCGCACGCATGCGGGGCAGTTCTTCGCCCTGCCGCAGTCGCCGCAGCTTTTCAAGCAGTTGCTTATGGTCTCGGGCTTCGATCGCTATTACCAGATTGCCAAGTGTTTCCGCGATGAAGACCTGCGCGCGGATCGACAGCCCGAGTTCACACAGATTGACATCGAGACTGCCTTTCTCGACGAGTCTGCAATCATTGAAATCACCGAGCGGATGATTCGGGAGTTGTTTCAGTCAGTCCTCGATGTGGATCTTGGCAGCTTCCCGCACATGAGCTACCAGGAAGCTATATCCCGCTTCGGGTCCGACAAGCCCGACTTGCGTATCGACCTTGAACTGGTTTCCGTCGACGATCTTATGCAACAGGTTGATTTCAAAGTATTCAAGGGGCCGGCAGACGACCCGCAGGGCCGCGTAGCGGCTCTGCGAGTGCCGGGCGGCGCGAAGATCTCGCGTAAGGAAATCGACGGTTACACCCGATTTGTGAGCAATTACGGTGCTCGCGGCCTCGCCTGGATCAAGGTCAATGATCTTGCGGCGGGTGTGCAGGGCTTGCAGTCACCGATTCTGAAGTTTATGCCCGAACGCGTGGTTGAGCAGATGATGTCGCGCCTTGGCGCGGCGGACGGCGACATTATTTTCTTCGGCGCTGACCGCGCGAAGATAGTTAACGAGGCTCTCGGGGCCCTGCGCCTGAAAGTCGGCGAAGATCAGGGGCTCGTGCGCGCGGGCTGGGCGCCCCTCTGGATTGTCGACTTTCCCATGTTCGAGGAGGATTCGACGGGTGCCTGGACGCCCTTGCACCACCCTTTCACGGCCCCGGCCTGCGATCTGGAGACGCTGTCCCGGCAACCCGGAGAGGCACTCTCACGCGCCTATGACATGGTGCTGAACGGCACTGAGCTTGGGGGCGGCAGCATCCGTATCCACGATCTCAGCATGCAGGAGGCGGTCTTCGACATCCTCGGAATAGAACCTGATGAAGCGCGGGAAAAGTTTGGTTTCCTGCTCGATGCCCTGAAGTATGGTGCGCCGCCGCACGGTGGCCTCGCTTTCGGGCTCGACCGGTTGGTTATGCTGATGACCGGCTCCACATCGATTCGCGACGTGATAGCTTTTCCGAAAACGCAGACCGCAGCCTGTTTAATGACCGATGCGCCGGGGACTGTGGCTACGGCCCAGCTGAGAGATCTGCACATACGCCTGCGCGAGAGCGGGCAAACTGAGCCAAAAATTGCGGAGACCCCGGAGACCCCGGAGACCGGGGACAGCGCCGACTGAGGCGTGATCGAAACCGGGTTCTGGCGCACGCTAGTGCGCGAAGGAGGAAGGACTGCCGATGGCGGGACATAGCAAGTGGGCCAATATCAAGCACCGCAAGGCCGCGCAGGATGCCAAGCGCGGCAAGGCGTTCACCAAACTGATTCGCGAGTTGGTTGTCTCCGCCAAGCAGGGTGGCCCGGCGGCGGAGGATAATCCGCGCCTGCGCGCCGCTGTAGACAAGGCCCTCGGCTCCAATATGACCCGCGATACGATCGATCGGGCTATCTCCCGCGGTGCGGGCACGAACGAAGCAGATGACGTTGAAGAGCTGACCTACGAAGGTTATGCCGTTGGCGGAGTCGCGGTTCTCGTTGAAGTGATGACGGACAATCGCAACCGCACCGTGGCAGAAGTGCGCCACGCGTTTTCCAAGCGCGGCGGAAACCTTGGCACGGACGGCTCCGTGGCGTACCTGTTCAGTCGCAAGGGCCAGATCAGTTTTGCCCCTGGTGCCGACGAAGAACAGGTGATGGAAGCGGCTCTGGAGGCGGGCGCAGAGGATGTCGACAGCGCCGGCGACGGCTCTATTGAGGTCACTACAGCCTGGGAGGACCTGTCCCTGGTGAAGGCGGCCCTGGAAGACGCCGGGCTGACCCCGGAGGACGGAGAGGTCACCATGATCGCCGCCACCCTGGTGCCGGTTGATGCGGACGGTGCAGAAAAGGTCATGGGCCTGATCGACGCGCTGGAAGATCTGGACGACGTACAAAACGTCTACAGCAACGTCGATATACCCGATGAGGTGCTGGACGCCCTGAGCTGAGCGGACGAGTTTGCTGGAAACGCTGTATGTTTATACATACCATGAGCGCTGGACACGGCAGCGCGGCAGGCGCAGCTCATGGCGATTATCCTCGGTATTGACCCCGGCTCCGTTAAAACGGGCTTTGGCATCATCCATACACTGAATGGCAAGAGCAGTTACGTCACCAGCGGCGTGATTCGTCTCCCGAAGGGCGCTCTGCCGGAGCGCCTGCGCATAATCGCTGAAAATGTCGGGGAGCTTCTGGAGCTGCACGGCCCGACGGAACTGTCGATCGAGCAGGTATTCTTGGCCAAGAGCGCAGATGCGGCCCTGAAGCTGGGTCAGGCGCGTGGGGCCGCAATCGTTCCCTGTGTTCTGCGCGGTATGGATGTCAGCGAATATTCCGCGCGGCAAATAAAGCAGTCCGTAGTGGGCAGCGGTGCCGCCGACAAGACGCAGGTCCAGCACATGGTCCGGGTGCTGCTGAAGCTGCCGGGTACCCCTCAGGAAGATGCAGCCGATGCCCTGGCCGCGGCGCTGTGTCATGCGCATACGCGTCAGGGGCTGGTGCATTTGGCGGGCGCAACGGCGATACGGCGCGGCAGGTTGCGTTAGTCTACTGGCGCTGCGGGCCAGAGCCAGCAGGCTTTGGCGCTTATAAGAGACTATGGATTGCGGGAGATAGCGCTTGATAGGGCGAATTAGTGGGACTTTGCTGCGTAAGCAGCCGCCAGAAATACTGGTGGATGTGGCTGGCGTGGGCTATGAACTGCAGGTGCCGATGACCACGCTCTTTCAGCTGCCGGGGCTCGGAGAAACCGTTACGCTGCTAACCCACCACGCAGTACGCGAGGATGCACACACGCTTTACGGTTTCGTTGCGGAGCGGGATCGGCAGCTTTTTCGCTACCTGATCCGCGTCTCCGGGGTGGGCCCAAAGCTGGCCCTGACCATTCTTTCCGGCATGGACGCAGATAGCTTTGCACGGGCGGTGCGCAGCGGCGACCTGTCGGCGCTGGTAGCCCTGCCGGGGGTGGGCAAAAAGACCGCTGAACGGCTGCTGATAGAGATGCGCGATCGCCTCGCCAGTTGGATCGAGCAACTCACTGACGACCTCGATGCGGGGGGCGCCTCGAGTCGCGCCGCGGCGGATAAGCTCAGTGAGGCCGAAGAGGCGCTGGTGGCGCTTGGCTATAAGCCCGCCGAGGCGGCCCGACTAGTGGCTGCCGTGGACAGTGATACGGTGGCGGATTCGCAGGAACTGATTCGCCTCGCACTGCGCTCCACGGTGCGCAGTCGTTAGTCCGCGAGCTCGGGTATTGCCCGTATCACAGGTAGGCAAGGATGATTGAAACGGATCGGCTTATAGACTCCGCCCCGGCGGGGAACACGGAAGAGGCCCAGGACCGTGCCGTGCGGCCGAAGAGCCTCGCTGAGTACGTTGGGCAGCACGTTGTGCGCGAGCAGATGGAGATCTTTCTCGCCGCAGCCAAGGGTCGCGGGGAGCCCCTGGACCATACCTTGATCTTCGGTCCGCCGGGACTCGGCAAGACCACACTCGCCAGTATTATCGCTAACGAGATGGGTGTGTCCCTGAAGACTACTTCGGGTCCGGTGCTTGAGAAGGCCGGCGATATCGCCGCTCTGATGACCAACCTGGAACCTGGCGATGTGCTTTTTATCGACGAGATACACCGCCTCAGCCCCGTCGTAGAGGAGATACTCTATCCGGCGATGGAGGATTATCAGCTGGATATCATGATCGGCGAGGGGCCAGCCGCGCGCTCCATCAAACTGGATTTACCACCTTTTACCCTGGTTGGCGCCACTACCCGCGCCGGACTGCTGACCTCACCGCTGCGCGACCGCTTTGGCATCGTGCAGCGCCTGGAATTCTATGGGGTTGATGACCTCGCCACTATTGTTGCGCGCTCAGCGAGAATTTTGTCCATTCCCGCAGATGATGCAGGTACCCGGGAAATCGCCCGGCGCGCCCGGGGAACGCCGCGTATTGCCAACCGCCTGCTGCGCCGCGTGCGCGACTATGCGGAGGTCAAAAGCGATGGTCGCGTCAGCTCGGCTGTTGCCGATCGCGCCCTGGACATGCTCAGTGTGGATGGCAAAGGTTTTGATCACCTGGACCGCCGCCTGCTGCTGACGATGATCGAAAAGTTCGACGGTGGGCCCGTTGGGGTCGACAGTCTCGCCGCCGCCCTCTCCGAGGAGCGCGGGACTATCGAGGACATGCTCGAGCCCTACCTCATACAGCAGGGTTATATGCTGCGCACACCGCGCGGCCGGATGGTGACGCGCCTCGCCTACCTGCACTTTGATATCGAGCTTCCGGAGGGGCCCGCTGCTGTGCCCTCTGCGGGGCAGGGTGTCCTGCCCTTGAGCGAGGAGGACTGAGGTGGCGGAATTTTCTCTTCCCCTGCGTGTCTACATCGAGGATACGGACGCTGGTGGAATCGTCTATTACGTGAACTATCTAAAGTATATGGAGCGCGCCCGTACGGAGCTTATGCGTTCCCTCGGTCTGCACCGGGAGGCGATTTTCAGCGGACAAATGATGTTTGTCGTCAGCGACCTCGCCCTGCAGTATCACCAACCCGCCAGGCTGGATGATGAGTTGCTGGCCAGCGCCGCCATCGAGCGGGTTGGTGGGGCATCATTGCGCTTGCGGCAGAGCGTACGGCACAAGGGGGACCTGCTGGTTGATGGACACGTTAGCATCGCCTGTGTAAGCCCCGAAAATCTGCGGCCCCGTCGCATCCCCAAAGCCATGCTTGCTACACTGCGCGGCGCACTCCAACCCTCCGGAGACTAAATTGGACGAACAACTCAGCCTCCTCGATCTGGTGTTCAACGCCGGACCGACCGTCAAGGTGGTAATGGGGCTGCTACTCCTTGCCTCAATCGCTTCTTGGTTCATGATCGTGCAGCGTGTGCTGTATTTTCGCGGCGCCAGCGCCGAGATGCACGACTTCGAAGAGCATTTCTGGTCTGGCGTCGACCTGGCGCAGCTGTACCGCGAAGGCAACGAGCGCGCGGCGGAAGGCGGGGCGATTATTGGTGTGGAAGGGATTTTTCGCGCCGGTTTCAAGGAGTTTTCCCGGGTGGCGCAGCAGCCGGACATGGACGCTGATGCCATGCTGGAGGGTGCGCGCAGAGCCATGCGCGTGGCGATGCTGCGCGAGGAAGAGCGCTTTGAAAAGCACCTGCCTTTCCTCGCGACGGTAGGCTCCACCAGCCCCTATGTGGGCTTGTTCGGCACGGTGTGGGGCATCATGCACTCCTTTCGCGGCCTCGCGAATACCACCCAGGCCACCCTCGCCACGGTGGCGCCCGGTATCTCCGAGGCGCTGGTGGCGACGGCCATGGGCTTGTTCGCGGCCATTCCTGCGGTTATTGCCTATAACCGGTTCGCGGCGCGCGTCGATTTTTTTGGGAAACGCTACGATACCTTCGTGGATGAGTTTTCCAGCATTCTCGGGCGCCAGGCCTACTCTCTGCGCGCGCGCCAGCGCGCGGGCTCTGCCTGATGCGCCAGCGTGCACGTTTCAGGCCCATGGCCGAGATCAACGTGGTGCCCTACATCGACGTCATGTTGGTGCTGCTGATCATCTTCATGGTCACGGCGCCCATGCTCATGCAGGGCGTGCAGGTGGATCTGCCCCAGGCGAAGACCGAGCCGGTGGAAAACCAGGACAGCGAGCCGGTGATTGTTTCCATCGACGCGCAGGGCCAGCTGTACCTGAACCTGGGTGGGCAGGAGGATCAAGTGCTCTCGCGAGCGACGGTCCAGCAGCGCGTAGGCGCGGTAATACGGCGCAGTCCTGACAAGCCCGTGCTGGTCTGGGGCGATAAAGCCGTACCTTACGGGGAGGTTGTCAGTCTCATGGCGGCCCTTCAGGAGGCTGGGGCCAATGGTGTCGGTTTGGTGACGGAGAATCCGCACTGATGCGCGACTGGTACACGCTTGGCCAGCTGACGCTTTTGCCGCTTGCGGCAACGCTGGCCGTGCATCTCGCGATACTGGGAGCTATTGTGTGGCGCTGGGAACCGGACAGCGCGACCAGGACTATCGAGGCCCGGGTAATGACACCGGCGATTATCAACGCGACGCTGATTGACGCCGCTTCCCTGCGGAAAAAGCCGGTGCAGCGCCAGCCCAAAGCGAATACAGCAAAAGCCCCGCCGAAGAAGCCGGCAGCGAGCGCAAAACCGCAGCCGTCTGCGTCTGTAGCGACCAGTGAGTCCGCGCCCGTAAAAACGCGCAGTGAAGAAGCTAAACCGAAGACGCCGGAGGTGGCCCCGGAGCCGGCGGAGAAACGCATCAGTGTCCAGGAGCTGGCCGCTATTAGCCGGGCTGAGCTTGCGGACGCTCTGGAAGCCGAGAGCGCTACGCAGGGGGCGGTGACCGCTGAGGAGATGGCCGCGAGCTATGCGGGGCTTATTCGCGCCACCGTAGTCAGCTACTGGAGTCGTCCGCCGAGCGCGCGCAATGGGATGGAGGCGCTGCTGGCGATTCAGCTGGTGCCCACCGGAGAAATCGTGTCGGTCAGCGTAATCCGCTCCAGCGGCAGCACCCCCTTTGATCGATCAGCTATGAATGCGGTGGAAAAGGCCGGCAGCTTCCCGGAGCTGCGCAACCTGCCCGACCGCGAGTTTGAGAAAACCTTTCGCCGTTTCCAACTCTTGTTTCGTCCGGAGGACCTCCGCTACTAATGTCCAGAATACTTCTCTTACTATCGTTCCTGTGCCTGAGTTCCCTGGCTCGCGCACAGCTTGTCATCGAGATAACCCAGGGCGTCGATGATCCGACGCCGCTGGCGGTCGTGCCTTTTGCCTGGGAGGGCGACGGCGCTGCTGCGGAAGATCTCGCGCAGGTGGTGCACGATGACTTTGAGCGCAGCGGCCAGTTTGCCCCGGTTGCGCGTGCGGATATGCTGGGAGTGCCGACCCGCGAGGAGGAGCTCTTCTACCGTGATTGGCGAGCGATAGCCAGCGAATACGTGCTGATCGGCCGCGCGACGGCCGATGAGGGCCAGCTGAGTATCGTCTTTGAGCTCTACGATGTGCTGCGCCAGGCGCGCATTGCCGAGGGCACGGTGGCCGGCCCGGTCGGCGAGGCACGCATGCTCGCGCACCGGGTCAGCGATGCCGTCTATGAAAAGCTGACGGGCATACCGGGGGCCTTCGCGACACGGCTCATTTACGTATCCGTCACACGCAATCCGACCGGCAAGGACTATTACCGCCTGACCCTCGCCGACGCCGACGGCGCCCGCCCCATCGTGCTGCTGGAGTCGCGGGAGCCGCTGCTCTCGCCGAGTTGGTCGCCGGATGGCTTGCAGGTCGCCTACGTTTCCTTTGAAACCGGACGTCCCGCTATTTTTCGCCAGGTGCTGGCTACCGGGGAGCGCGAACAGCTGACGAATTTTCGCGGGCTGAACAGCTCACCGGCCTGGTCGCCGGATGGCAATACACTGGCGATGGTGCTGTCCAAAGACGGCAGCCCGGACATTTACCTGATGGACATGACCAGCCGCCGCCTGACCCGCGTCACCCAGCACTACGCGATCGATACTGAACCCACCTGGATGCCGGATGGCGGTTCCTTCATGTTTACCTCTGATCGCGGGGGTCGACCGCAGATCTATCGCTATGATCTGCGCAGTGGCCTGACTGAGCGTGTGACCTTCGAAGGACCCTATAATGCCCGCGCCCGGATTGCCCAAGACGGGCGCAATATGGTGCTGGTCCATCAGCGCGATAGTCAGTTCCATATTGCTATCCATGACCTGGTGACCCGACGCCTGCAGGTGCTCACAAGCACTGATCTTGATGAAAGCCCAAGTATCGCGCCCAATGGTTCCATGGTATTGTACGCTACCAAGTTTGGTGATCGTGGCATCCTGTCAGCAGTGTCTGTAGATGGGGGCGTGAAGTTTCGACTGCCGTCCCGTCGTGGCGATGTACGCGAACCGGCGTGGTCGCCTTATTTGAGACAGTAGGGTCTTGTGCTAGATTTGGGGCAGGGCTTTGAGATAGCTTGAGATAATAGGGCGCGAAGCGGCCGCGCAGGTACCGCCAAGTCCGCAGTACCGCAGACCGTAGCGCAAGTATTAAGCACAGGCATTGAGCACAGGTATTGATCACAGGTATTGAGTCATAGCACAGAGCCACAGCATCCAGAATTTCATAAGGAATTACGTCATGAAGCAAATCCCCGTCGCCGGTAAGGCTCTTACACTCCTGTTTACTGCCGCTTTTCTGGTGGCATGTTCTGGCACAGGTACCAAGGACGCTGACGAAGCAGCTGTCGCAAGCGCAGCAGCAGCCGCCTCTGCGGCCGCGGCCGCAGAGGCGGCGCGTGATGCCGACCGCCAGGCAGAATCAGCTGCAGCCCAAATGCAACGCCAGTTGGAGCAGGCGGCGATGGCCGCAGGAACGGTCTTCTACTTCGATTTTGACAGCTCGACGTTGACGCAGTCTGCGCAGACAGCACTGGACGCACATATTGCCCTGCTCAAGACCAACGATCGCAGCATACGCCTCGACGGGCATACGGATGAGCGCGGCACGCGTGACTACAACATGGCTCTTGGCGAGCGGCGTGGAAATGCTGTGCGAGATTACATGGTGGTCAATGGTGTCGCCAGTTACCGCATTGAGACCGTCAGCTACGGTGAAGAGCAACCGGTAGCGTACGGTAGCAGCGAGAGTAACTGGTCGCAGAACCGTCGCGTAGAGCTCAAGTAAGCGCGTCCATGGCGGAAGCAATGTCAGGGAAACAGTCCCTGCGCAGGTCCATCATCGGGCTGACCCTTGCGGTTGGCCCGTTGTCGTTTACGGCCCTTGCCCAGGATTATGTGGATGTCGAGGCGGAGCGCGCAGCGGCCAGCATTGCGGCGCCAGCCGTGAGGGCGCAGGGTGCTGCGGTCAGCTATGGCGTCGGCAATGCACCCTCGGCTGCAGTGACCCGTAATCTGCCGCCGCCGGGCGCTCAGGCCAGTGACAATATAGGCGGTCTTTTCAACCAGGTGCAGCAACTGCAGCAGGAGGTGATGCGGTTGAACGGTCTGGTTGAGCAGCAGGCCTATGAGTTGCGTACCCTGAAGGAGCAGAGCCTCGAACGATATATGGATATCGATCGTCGCATTGCTGCCGGCAGTGCAGCGGCGCCTGCGGGGGTCTCGCCCGGCACAGCGGCAACTGCTGGCTCTTCGGCGGCCAGCGCCGGAACCGGTGCTGCGCAGAATGTAGAGGAGCAGCCGGGGGAGGGCGATGCCTACCGCGCGGCCTATGCGCTGGTTCGCGGGCAGGAGTTCAATGACGCTGTGAGCGCCTTCAGGCGCTTTCTGGACACCTACCCGGCCGGGCGCTATGCGCCGAATGCCCACTACTGGCTCGGTGAGCTGTACCTCGTTGTTGAGCCCGCCGATCCGGAAGCTTCGCGGCAATCCTTTATGCTCCTGCTCGATCAATATCCGCGCAATAGCAAAATCCCCGACGCCCTCTACAAGCTCGGCCGTGTTCACTTCATCAAGGGTAATAGAGATCAGTCCCGGGAGTTCTTGAATCGGGTGATGCGCGAGTATCCAGACAGCTCCGCGGCGCGCCTGGCGGGCGATTTCCTCGATCAGAACCTCTGAATAAGCATGAGTGTGGCGGTCGACAGGGAGCCTGTGGGGCTCGGTGAAACGCTGCGGATTACGGAGATCTTCTACTCTTTGCAGGGAGAGACCCGTACCGTCGGCCTGCCCACGGTATTTGTTCGACTGACGGGCTGCCCCCTGCGCTGTGTCTATTGTGATACGGCCTACGCCTTTCACGGCGGCGAACGGTTGTCTCTTGGGAGTATCACCGCAAGCGTTGCACAGTACGGGTCTGCTTACGTCACGGTGACCGGCGGCGAGCCGCTGGCCCAACCCAATTGTCTGCCGCTGCTCAGCCTGCTGTGTGACGCGGGCTATGAGGTTTCCCTGGAAACCAGTGGCGCGATGCCGGTGGCTGCGGTAGACCCCCGCGTGGTCAAAGTGATGGACCTGAAGACACCGGCCTCCGGCGAGATGTCGCGTAATGACTACGACAACATCGAACACCTCAACGCGCACGACCAGGTAAAGTTCGTGATCTGTGATCGCGCCGATTACGACTGGGCACGCTTCAAAATCGATGAATATGACTTGGCCGGGCGGGTCTCGGATGTGCTGTTTTCGCCGAGCTATGAGGTCCTGCCGGCCCGGGAGCTGTCCGAGTGGATTCTGGCCGATCGCCTGCGCGTGCGGCTGCAGCTGCAGCTGCACAAACTTCTTTGGGACGACGCACCGGGCCACTAGGGGGCTGTAGTCATGACTGAGCAGAAGAAAGCCATTGTGCTGGTGTCTGGGGGGCTCGATTCAAGCACCGTGCTGGCGCTTGCGCTGGAGCAGGGCTACGCCTGCTACACGCTCACCTTCGATTATGGGCAGCGGCATCGCGCGGAGCTGATGGCGGCAGAGCGAGTGGCGGCGGCCATGGGCGGCGTGGAACACAAGGTAGTGACGCTGAATCTCGACAGTATCGGCGGCTCGGCGCTTACAGATACGGCTATATCCGTGCCGGAGCAGGCCAGTGAGGGTATCCCCGTCACCTATGTGCCCGCGCGCAATACGGTGTTTCTGTCCATCGCCCTGGGTTGGGCCGAAGTGCTGGGAGCCGTGGATATTTTTATCGGCGTAAACGCCGTGGATTATTCAGGATACCCGGACTGCCGGCCGGTATTTATTGAAGCCTTTGAGCAGCTCGCTGCAGTTGCCACGAAGGTGGGTGTTGAAGGCGGACGCTACCAGATCCACACGCCCCTGATGACCCTCGGCAAGGACGATATCGTCCGGCTGGGCGCGCGCCTCGGGGTGGACTACTCGCAGACGGTTTCCTGCTATCAGGCCAGTGACCAGGGCTTGGCCTGCGGTCGCTGCGACGCCTGCAGGCTGCGCCGTGAAGGCTTTGAGCGAGCGGATATTCCAGACCCGACGCGTTACGGTTCCCACTAGACACACTGGCAATGCGGCGCTCTGGCTATGAGCCCTGCGCGGCTCGTGTGCTCTGGCGGACCGCTAGTCTGCCCCGCAAGCGGCGGTTCAAGAACCGGGTTCGGCTAGCGGACTATGTGCCCGGTCGCAGCGCATTCTGTAGCTTGTCCAGGGCGGCATCAGGATCCGCATCGAGATCGACCACCGCCAGCAGGAAGCGATCTGGCCGCAGTAGCAGCAGGCTTTTGCCATCGATTCCCAAGCGGCTCCGCAGTCCGGATTCCCCGTCCCAATAGGCTGCGGGCAGTGCAACCACGGTGGGCTTCAGTTGCTCCCAGAGGGGGTGCGTGCGAAGGGCGTCCGGCAGCGCCGACTTCGGTGGCAGCAGTGCGCTGAAACTATCACCGAGATGCGTAGCCAGCAGTGCCTCACATTCTGGTGAGCTTGCCGGTTGTGGCAGCATCGGGCCGCCCCCGCCGCTCATTTCAATACTCAGGCTGTGGCGTATGCCGGACTTGCCGCCATCGCAGGCCACCAGATAGCGGCCCTGGCAGGGCTGAGGCTGGCTCCCAGCGCTGCGCAGGCTGCAATAGACCCCGCTGTCATCCTGACTGAACTCCAGCAGCTCGGTACTGTGGCGAATGCTCACGCAGTCGAAACGGCGGGCACTCTCGAGCAGTTGTCGCTCCAGCCGCGGCTGATCGAAACTGTTTTGCAGGCAGAGCCCGTAGGGACGATGGCGCATGTCCGTACGAAAAAGCTCGGTTCCATCGCCGCTTACATAATCGGCAATAAATCCCTGGTGGATATCCGCGAGTACAGTCTCCGCCAGACCCACGGCCTGCAGTGTGCGCAGCGATTCGCCGTCGAGGGCGACCGCACGCGGCTCGGGAACGCAGCCGGGATTGCGTTCCAGCAACAAGGTAGATACGCCGGCCTACCCAAGCAGGTTGGCGAGGGTGAGCCCCCTAGGGCCGGCCCCGGCGATAATGACGTTGTAGCTGTCTGCGATGCTCTCCAGTTCGTTCATGCCGCTACCTCCGCTACCACCGTATTGTGTTGGGTGCCCAGATCGATTCCCCCGTCAGGGCTCTTTGCGGTTTTTGTTCGCTTTAGCGCCGGCCACCCCGCTCTGAACAGAATCATGATGCAGGAGTCAGCCGTGCGCTCCTGGTGTATGAATTATCTGGTAGACGAACATATCTCCACACTCATTCGACAGAACACCGAGAGCTACCCGGAGGCCGCAAAGCTGCTCTGGGGTGATGCTGATCCGCACCGCTACTACAGCTTTATCGGTACCTGTGCCTTTGTTTTCAGCGCCGACGGTGAGTGCAAGCGACTGTTCGGGGTGGACTCGCGGAGCGACCGGTTTGTGGATAAGCACGTTGACTGGGCTTCCCGCTTGCTGCTCGGGGGCCCCTGAGCGGCGGGCCGACCCCCGGCCCGCGGTGGCTCTTGTGCGCGCCAGATCCTGGTCGCAGTACGGCGCGACGATGCACGCTTGTTTTTTACGCCTGAATCCGTATCATGCGCGCTCGATTGTGGGCCGTTAGCTCAGTCGGTAGAGCAGTTGGCTTTTAACCAATTGGTCGCTGGTTCGAACCCAGCACGGCCCACCATTTTCCCCGTTTTGTATCAATCGCTTAGCGCATTACAGCGCTATGCGTCCGGTGTCTCAGCACAACCAGTGCCGGAGTTTTGCCGGACTTTCCTTCACACAGCCTGTTTGCCGCCTCGATGAGCTCCTCCAACTCCGGCGCGGAGTAGTGGGTGGTGATATCGCCGTTCTTGTGGCCAAGCGGTATTTTCCGAGTCTCCAACGGCACCCCGGCCGCATGCAGCCGGCGACCGAAGGTGTGCTTCAGGTCGTGAGCCCGTATGGGCATGTCCAGCTTGCGCCGAACCGACTGCCAGCCATTGTTGTTAATGCTGCGTACCGGACGGCCGTAATAAGTGAAAACGTGCTGCGGGTGTTGCCCGCGCACGCCTTCGATCACTGACTTTGCCACCCGGTTCAGTACCACCAACCGATCCTCCCGATTCTTGACCTTCTCTCCCGGAATGAGAAACACCGCGGTGCCCAGTTCCGGCACATCGATCTCCCCGTCCCACTGCAAGCTACAGACTTCGCCATCCCGGCACCCGGTATTCACCTTGAACAGGCACATCCGGCTCAGGTGATCCGGCAGCGCTTTGAACAAGCGGTGTTGCTCCTCCCAACTGAGCGGGTAGGGGCGCCTGGCATCGTGCAGCGGCAATAACTGAATCAGCGGTGCCGACTCTAGTCAGGTTAAGCCGTGTTCATCGCGCCACAGGCGGGCACTCAGTTTAAGTACCCTGCGCACCGTTGCCAGTGCACCATTGACGGTCTTGTTCTTCTTACCCTCCTTCTTTCTTCTATCTATGTACGCTTGCAGTGTTCCCATATGGACTTGATACAACGGCAGCCCGCCGATGTAAGGGTCCAGCTCTTTCAGATGGAAGGCGTAGGTTCGGAGCGTGGCAAGGTGGGTGTTCTCCTCGAGAAAGCGCGTGGCTGCCTCGCGAAAAATGCGCACCGGCCGTATGCCGAATACTGACGCCTGCCTGATCTGCTCAACTCGGCGGGCCAACATTAGTTCCGCCGTCTTGAGTTCACTCCTTCCAGTGCTTTCGTGAATGCGGTGGCCGAGGACCTGCTTGTCGGTATGCCAGATCCCACTCCGCTTCCGCAGCCCGGAGCTTCGATTGCGTCCCATAAATCATCTCCTTGATTTCGTGCGGGACGCCCGTTGCACCTAAAATACTGGTCCACCCACGCGTCCATTTCAAGGCGGTCGAAGGCGACGCCCTGCCGTCCGATGCGGATTTCCGTTAGCGCAAGGCGCACCTCTTGGTTAAAACGGTTGCGGTCCATGCCCAGGTAGGCAGGGGCGTCGCGGAGGCGGATCAGGCGAGGTTGGATCTGCATCGTCTATCTACCCAAGTACACGGCAGTAATTTGTTCTCTGACATGACCCAGCTCTTTGCTAATGGCCAGCCGGGCCTGCTTATCCAACTGCCTTTATGCCTTGCTCAGTCTCGCTTTGGATGGCCCGCCACCGTGGGGCGATTGCCAGCCGGTGAACTCCAGATACCGCTGCTGGGCATAGGCATGACGCAGTCCGTGCATTTTCGATAAGCCGGCATTGGCGGTGTGGCGCTCGTAACTTCTGAGCTGCTCGATGTAGGACCGGCCTCGGGGGATCAGTGAGCCCGTGCCCACCAACGTAAACAGCTCATGCGGTTCTTGCTGGTGCCGGGGGACAGGTCTTGTCCCAGCCAATGGTCTACCAGGGCCTCGACGTGCTTCTGTTTGAGGGACGTGGCCTTCAGTTGCCTAAAGCCCAGGTCGTGTAATTGATTGGCGATAGCGCTGAGCTGGCGCTCCGGTCTCACGCGGGTTTCAAAGCTGCCTTCATGGCTGTGCTTGCATAACATTTTCAGTTGGTAGTTCAGGTCTCGCATAGTGCCAATCCATTCGGTAAGTGTTTCTGATCACCTGGCAACAGAAGCTGCACAGGCCCGGCTAGCGGTACGATCACGGGACACCAATCCCGGGTGACCTGAATGTGTCTGGCCATCCACAGCACGGTGTGTTTTCTAGGGAAAACTGGCCCGTGCAAACCAACGGTTACCCAGCCTTGGGCTGGGGTGGAACTTCCTCATTTTGGATTGAGCAGAACGCACTGACCGCCAGTGTGCTTGCGGGGTTTAAGAGACTGCGGATTAGACCGGGCACGGGTGCCCGGTCATCAACAGCGGTTATGGAACAGATCCCCTGAACAAGCGGAAGGGATTTGCGGGAGCGGTACCCGGACGACGCGGTTTCGCGATGGTTCGAAGATGGACCCGGTCAAGACTGACCGCGGCGTCAATAAAGGCCCTGAGTGACGCATTAGGCAGATTCCGTAACTACCGGACTCTGCCTATCCCCTTTGCTTGCGCAAGGCGGGGTATCCCCACCACTTTCTCGCTGTGGCCGCGTTAAGTGGGTCCACTGTACGAACACGGAATACGGGTGTCACAGAAAATTCGAGCTGATTCGGGCGTGGTTTCAGTGTGATCACGCCTAAAAATGCCCATAGCAGCGGTATTGCTGGGTTCATTGCCGGAGCGCGGGCGCCCGCGTCACTACCCGCTGTGCTGGCAGTGACTCGGGCGGCGTACCGGCGTGGCACGACCCGCGCCAGGGCTGGCCTGGTACGGGTCGTGCTCCTGAGCATGCGGGCTACGCGTATCGTTATGTCCTTAGCGCCGTATCCCTTGCTCCGTCCCGCGCTTGTTACACTGCAATTGAGCATCATGGACGCGCCGATTGACTGCCGCCAGCGTCTGTGACCAGAACCATGTGTTCGGATAGGTCTTACTATTTGTTGGAAATCCCACATCCTGGGGACGCTCCTCGGTGCTCGCGAAGACCTGAACACGCAGCTGCGCATGAAGGTTCTGCAGTCTGCAGATTCGCTTTTCCGTGCCAGTAATCTCCTAGCGAGTAAGCGCCCACCGTTAATGTAGAAAGGTTTTTGGGCGTCACCTAACCGTCGCTAGAGGCTTCGGATTCCGGGAGGTCCCTGCCTACTGCTACTTCCCTTGTACTAAATCTTATGCAGCCGAAACTCTGCCGTGGTTCGCCTCAGGCATGCCATGAAGTACAGGGCAGGTCTGGGTAACACTACGCCAGTGTGTTTGAGCATACAGGCCATTCTTGGCTTCACATCACAGGCGAAGTTAAGCCATACAAAGGGACAGCCGCTGGAGTAAGGTCCCGCAACGCTGAGAGGGACTGCGTATGCGACTGTCATCACGATGTAGTCGCCCTTGTCGAGCACCCCCAGCGCAGCCGAAGTGGAGCTATTGTGGATGAGTCGAGTAGGCGGCGTCACACCTGCTTCATAAAACTGCTCAAGCATGGGTATTGGTGTTGGGACTTTATGGCCTCTGTTAACGACGATCCAGGGATAGGTTGCCAACTGCTCTAGTGATACATCGTTGCGTCCCGCCAATGGGTGCGATCGACGCACAGCGAGGACTGTCGGTACGGGGAACAGATCTTCGACTTCCAGTTCTGGGTCGACGTAGTGCGAAGGCTCTGCTACACCGGCGACAATGTCGAGTTCGCCTTTGCGCAACGCGGGAATCAGTTGATCAATATGCCCACCATTCAGAGAGATTTTCAGCTTGGGAAAGTGGGATTGACACTCGCTCAGAGCCATGGGGCCCACTTCACCAGAAATGGGCCCGCTGAACGCGACGCTGATGCTCCCCGCCGAGCCCTGGCTCATCGCGCGTAACTCTTCCTCGGCGACGCGATGCTGCGCCAGCAACTGGTGAGCATGTGCTTCGAGTACGGGTGCATATTCCGTTGCGGTCACTTTTTTGTGTCGGCGATCGAACAGACTTACGCCAAGATCCTCTTCTAGTCTGGTGATGCTCTGGCCCACCGCTTGTGGCGATAGACCCAGCTGTTTCGCGGCCTTCGCCATGCTGCCCTGTTGCATGACGACCAGGAAGTGACGTAACTGTCGAAATTCCACGTTGCTGCTCCCGCCAAGTAAACAAATAAGAACTTTAGTATAAATAATAACTTTCGTAAAACATAAATATACCAATTATGTGTTGATCACAATTGGGTTGGATGTTCATATCACGCCAGACCTGTGCGCTGTCGAATAGAGGTTGGCTGTAAATCGGCGGCGAGCAAGATACCCATGGCTACCCGACCTGGAGGCAACAATGCATCCGAACATTACCCAGAAAATGCTGTCTAGTGCCGTCACTTCCCTCGTCCTGTCTACTGTCGCTCTTCCCGGACATGGACAGTCAAGCGAGCCTTCTTCAACGCTGGAGGAAGTGCTTGTCACGGCTGAGAGAAGGTCAGAGGACCTGCAGACCGTGCCCGCTGCCGTCACCCTCATTGGTGCGCAGCAGCTTGAATCTTTTCGTATCGCACGACTGGATGAGATGTCGTCTTCGGTGCCCAACCTGATTATTCGCGAAAACACCGGATTAACCAACGGTGCAGCGATCTACCTGCGAGGTATCGGCGAGGATGATTCCAGGATCGGTGCCGAACCTGCTATCGGTGTGTACATCGACGATCAGTACTACGGGAAACAGCTGGGAGCGATGCTGGACCTGCTGGTGGACGTTGAGTCGGTAGAAGTATTGCGGGGACCACAGGGCACTCTTTACGGGCGTAACGCCAATGGCGGCGCGATCAAGATAACCACACGGAAGCCGGGTGATGAATTCGCAGCCAGGGTGACCGCCGGTTTCGGCAACTATGGCGCCATGAATATCGGTGCGTCGCTGTCGGGGAGTCTGGGCGACGCTACGCGCGGACAGCTCGCGGCCAGCGTCAAGCAAAGAGATGGTTTTTATGATGGTCCCGGTATTCGCGGCAGTGAAACAGGCGAGGTAGACAGCGTGTCCGCGATGGGCCGGCTGGTTCACAATTGGGGCGACAATTGGACTATCGACGTTAAGGGCGACTACACGTCAGATTCCAGCGACCCGAACCTGAGTCTCGGAGTAGGGAACGGATTCACGATACCGGGTGGCCCCGCTACGGGATTTATCGGGGGATCCACGATCGACGACATCTTCAGCGAAACAGATATTTCCGGATTGACGGTAAACCTGGACGGAGAGTTGGGAGGATTGGGCTTCAAGTCGATCACTGGCTACCGTGACATGGACAACTCCCTGTTAACGCGCCTGGGATTTTTCTACTCGCAAAACAGTGACTTCGCCGCGCTGAGCCAGGAATTCCAACTAGCGGACAATGATGGCGAAGGTATTGACTGGATTGCCGGTATCTATCTGTACTCTGAGGAGGCCCACCTGGATTCGGTATTCCTTGTCGCAACTGCAGACATGGATATTGATACGCGCTCAGCCGCTGTCTTTGGCCAGGCCTTCATACCTCTGGGCGACGCGACTACTCTAACCCTTGGTGGACGATTCACCGACGAGAGCAAGGATCTCGTTGGAGAGGCGAACTTCTTTGGCGCCGTTTTCGCTTCTGACGAAGAGGTTAGCGATAATTTCTCTGATTTTCGTATCGCCGTGGATCATCGCTTCAGCGATGACCTTATGTTGTATGGGTCTGCAACATCAGGCACGAAATCATTTGGCTGGTCCAACGACACCCTGGGATTCGTGGAGCCAGAAGAGATTCTGACCTACGAAGTTGGCGTTCGAGGAGAATTCCTTGACGGGAATCTGCGCATCAACGCGACCGCTTTCCTGAACGACTACGACAATCTGCAACTGAACGGGAGCACTTCACAGGGCTTTACGCGTTTTAACGTACCCAATGTCGAGACGAGCGGCCTCGAAATCGAGGGTGCCTGGGGTATCACCAGCAATTTGCGCATTGATTTCTCCCTCGCAGTCTTAAAGAACGATCTTACAGAAGTCGATCAGAATTTCGCTGCCGTAGTAGGTGCCGCGACGATTAAGGAGGCGCAGGCGCTCGAACTCAAGAATGCACCTGAATTTAGCGGGCGAATCGCATTGTCCTATGAGCGGCCCATTCGATCAGGCGGCAAGATTCTGTCGACCATGGACTACTCGTACAGCGACGAGTTTTTTACGCTCACTGCAAATGAGGCCACCAGTTTACGGGAAAGCGGAGGCACGCTATCAGCAAGGCTGGCGTGGTACTCCGCTGGAGACGAATGGCAGCTCGCCATTTGGGGAAGGAATCTCACGGACGAAGACTTCGTCACAGCAGCCGTTGTAAATCAGGTCTATCTGACAGCACCGATGACGTTCGGGCTTGATGTCACTAAGCAGTTTTAGTTCGCAAGCAGACAGTGGCGCGCCACATGAATAGAACGAGAGCAGCGGGCTCCCGAGTCTGTCAGGATTCGGGGCGTGCCATGCTGGAGAGGGTGGTCGAGTTGTTTCCTGGGGTCTACGACAACAGCTCACAGCTTGAAGCCGAGCGCGCTGCAGGCACCCCCGCTGTACTTCTCCATAGCCCGCTGACTGCCCGTGTCACCAGATTGGTGAGTACGAAGTTCTCAGACTGTACGTTTTTCGTGCAGGGCTACGCTGACCCAAACGAGCTCCCGTACATGTGTCGGGTTTACGAGTTCGCGCAGATCGAAACCGCTGCCACGTTGAAAGTTTATTACTTTGACGAGCAAAGGACTCTGTTTTCCGCAGCACCGGAGGCATCGCGACTGGCCGAGTTACGGCGCAGTGGCGGCGAATACCATCCAGGCTGCGACCTTGTAGTTAGCCTTGATGCGCAGTGGGTTTGCTGCGTGACCGAGGGGGATCAGTGCAGGAAATGTATTAACGGGATTGATGGGGCAGTGGAATATCTGGCTCTACGATTTAACGGTGAATGCCTGTTGATAAAGCGTAAGAGCACTGGCCCTGATGGCAGTGTACTTGCGGGCAGAGCAGACGATATTCCCTATCAACTGAAGCGGGTCATCTAGCTCAATGAGAATAATTACTTCCAAGGTAGTATTTACGGACCCGACCACGATCGATGATCAACCACGTGGATTCGAGCACCAACGCTACGTTTTCCACGATGATGAAACTATTAGCCTTGCGGTTTTCAGTGTTGCCAAGGACAAAGGCATCACGCGGGATGTCATTATCAACTTCGATCCCTTTTGGCGTCCTATCGATAGTTATGTGCGGATTCATCTGGGCTCGCGACTCGAGGGCAGTGGCTGGTTCCGTTTCACAGAAGACGCGGTAAGCGCCGATATCTGGAACCACACCACGGGTTTGGATCGGCAATCCGTCAGTGTCTCGCCGGGCGCGATAGCCTTTGGCGCACATCCCATCGCAACCGATATGGTTATCGCGGCCGCCTATGATCGCGGCACTAAAGAGAGCATCCAGCTGTTGCCAAATGTATTTCTGTCTTCAAAACACCACTTTGGGGCAACGGGCCCCGAGATCGCTCCGGTCAGGCTGCAACTGGAGTATCTGGGCAGAGAGAGGATTTCTGCTGCGGGCAGCACGTTCGATACAGACCGGTGGAGAATTCTCGAGGGTAATGAGCTGACCGCCCATAACCACCCGGGCGAGGTGTTCTGGACGCTGCAAGACAGTTTTGTTTTTGTGCGTGCAGAGATTCCTTCCACCGGGTACAAGTATTTGCTCTCGCAAATCGACGACGTATCTACTTGAATCAGCCCGCCAGCCCCTTTGTCGAGTACCGTGAGGGTGGACGTCCTCTCATCGCGGGCACGCTAGGCGTCGCGTTTGGCTCGTCATCAATCACCTACAACGTGATGCCTCTGGTGCTAGGGCCAGTCCACAACGAGTTCGGCTGGAGCTATGCGGAGATAAGTCTAGGTTTTGTCGTTTACGGAAGCGTTGCCGCTGCCTGCGCGACGCTCTTCGGTTATCTGGCCGACAAGATGGGTACTCGCCACATAGCGCTTGGCTCATTGGTCGCGTTCGCGGCTGTCTTTTGCCTCTTTTCGGCCCTCAAACCTTCACTGTGGATGTACTACGGTATTTGGGTTGCAATGGGGCTCGTCGCCATTGGTTCAAGCCCGGTGATTTGGTCAAGAGCGATATGCCTCTGGTTTGTCCAACGCCGTGGTATGGCGCTTGGTCTAATGTTGACCGGCACAAGTTTCGCGGGACTCCTAGTCCCGCAACTGACGCAACTTGCGATAGCCGCCGGAGGATGGCGCGCGAGCTTTCCCGTCGCAGCGGCCCTCACAGTTTTTGTAGCACTACCCGTGTGCCTACTTTGGTTCCGCGAGCCTCCGCATCAAACAGATCAACAGGTCTCAGTTCCTGCGAGCGAGCCCGCCGGCGTGGTGTTTCGTGTGGCTGTCCGTGACCCGAGGTTTTGGCTGATGCTGCTTGCGGTTCTGTTATTCTCTACAGCGTACGGAGGCGCCTATATCCATATCGGGGAAATCGTGGCCTTGCACGGTTATTCGTCGCAAGTTGCGGCCCTGGTCATCGGTAGTGCAGCGATAGGCATACTGGTAGGTCGGGTGGTGATTGGCCTTCTCTTTGACTACTTCTGGGCACCTGCTGTGATTTTCCCGGCGATGCTTGCCGGGGCTATATCGTGTCTTCTTTTGGGCATCGACGGACAACAGATTAGTACTCTGCTTGTGGGGGGCTGTCTTCTGGGCCTTTCATCAGGGGCAGAGTCAGATGCCATTGCTTACCTCGTGTCCCGCTACTTTGGAATGATCAATTACAGCCGAATCTACGGTGCGTTGTTCATGCCGTATGTCATAGGCGCTTCTGTGTCGCCCCTTATCTATGGGATTGTTCGAGACCAGACCGGCTCGTACCAGCTCATGTTGCATGTTGCGACTGGCCTTTTTCTCCTCAGCGGGATCGTGCTGTTTTGTCTTGGACGATACCCGGTTCTTATCGGTACAGATGCGCATGCCGACTGCATATAACAAGGATGGGGTGACTACGATGAATCAATGGCCTAGAGAGGGCGGAGCCAACCCATGAACGAGATCCTCTTTCTGAAGTTTCTGCACCTGATTGGCTTTGTGTACTGGCTGGGCGGTGATCTTGGTACCTTCTTCGCCGCCGGCTTCGTGGTCCGCGATGAGCTCACTGTGGAATCCCGCGCGACAGCGCTCAAGATTATGCTGGGATGTGATCAGGGGCCCAAGACCTGCATGCCGCTTATGTTTCCGCTGGGCCTGCAGTTGGGGCAGTCGATGGGTCTCGTTGCTCTACCGGCTTGGGCTTTGGTGTTTGTGTGGATGGTCGCGCTGGTGTGGTCCGTCAATGTCCAGTATCTCTATTTCACTCAGAATCGGTCGGCAAAGGAAAACGTCGCGCGGGTCGATTTTGGTTTGCGTATCGCCGTTGTTGCGTTCGTCTCTGTCTATGCGGTCGGTGTTCTAATGGGAGACGCCTGGCTCGGACCAAGTTGGTTTGCCTGGAAAATGCTCATATTTGCTGCCCTGGTGACCTGCGGCTTGCTGATCCGGGTCAAACTCAAGCCCTTCGTAGCGGCATTTGGTCAGCTGCTATCGCAAGGGCCATCGTCGGAAATCAATACAGCTATGGTTAATGCCCTGCGCAGCGTCCGGCCCCTTGTATACCTAATATGGATTGGACTGTTGCTCAACGCCGCACTGGGCATTCATCTGATCCGCGTGTGATTTTTCAGTTAGGGAGTAATAGCGATAAAACTCATCAGTCTTGCACATTCCCCATTCGCAGCACGGGTGCGCATGCTTGCCTATGCCAAGGGTATAGAGCTTAAGTATGTCCCACCGGAAGGATTCAGGACCCCTGCGTTCAAGCAGTTCAATGTTCTCGCAAAAGTGCCGGTTCTGGATACGGGCGAGCTGCTGCTTCCCGAATCAATCGTCATCATGGATTATCTTGAGGAGCGTTTTCCGGAACCGGCGCTGCGGCCCCTCTGCCCCGAAGAGCGGGCTGTAATGAATATCTTCTACCGATTTTCGGATGTCTATATCCAGCCTGTCTTGCTCAGGCTGTTTCAGGGAATGACTATGGATGGGTCTCCCGATGCAGCCATAGCCGACGACATCGCGGCTCTGGATCGGCAGCTTCAGTTGCTCGACGAATTGCTGGTGCGATATGGTCGTTGTGGACATGATTGGCTGGATCTGGCCGACTGTGCGCTCGCTCCAATCATGTATTTTTCGTTGACGGTCCCGCAGCAGCTAAACGGGTCCGATGTGCTGACCTACTCTCCGCATGTGACTGACTGGTGGGAGTGGGTGCAGCAACAAGAAGCTGCGGCTCGCGTATTTGCGGAGATCGAAGAGGGTATGCGCGTATTCATGCGGCAGACAACCTGAGCGCGGTGGGGTAAGGCTCAGCCAAGAGTCGTCGAGAGGAAATTCACAAAAGCGACTTCTTACAAACCCCGCCGTAATTAACGCAGACCCCAGAATCACTATCAACGGCAACACGGATGACCGTAATACCGCACTCAGCAGAGGTTCAATAAACTCTCGCCGCGGCAGCGCTGGGAACTCTTCGATGGTCAGACGTCGGCCTGAGATCAGGGGCGCTTCAAGCGCGTCAAACCAGTCCTCCCGCAGCTGCTGGCCATTAGCATTGGCGTCATTTTCGGCGGCTCTGGCTGTCTTGATGTATTTCATCCTGTTCATGATGGTTGGCGCCAGTGGTTTGAGTACTTGCATCGGCTCTGACGCCGCGAAACCTGAAGTTTAGGAGTGAGCAAGAGTGATAGTGCCAATCCATTCGGTAAGTGT
>JBLIIW010000037.1:0-24308 GCA_047635315.1 Halieaceae bacterium
GGCCTCCGAGCGGCGTAATAGCCCCCAGCCACCCCACACCGGTGAAACTGAGCAGATAGAGGCTTCCGGAAAAAACCAGAATCCCCAACACAAACAGCACGGCGCTGGATTTGAGCAGGGAGGACCCGGGAAACTGCAACATCAACAGCGCAACCGCAAGCAGAGCCAGACTGTGAATAAACTGGTACTGCACGGCGGTTTGATAGATCCCGAGGGCATAGTCATCGAGGCGCGATCTCAGGGCATGTGCACCAAAAGCACCGAACACCACCCCCAGCAAAGCGCACAAAGTGCCAACCAGGAATGTGAATTTCGCCATGCCGGATCCCACTGATGTGGTGAAAATTGGAATTGGGGCGGGCGCCCGAATAAACCCCGATCAGGCGACGAGCACCATTCGAATCTTCTTTATTGCCGCTTGCTCAAGCTGACGAATACGCTCAGCGGAGATGCTGTATTCCGCAGCAAGCTCATGCAGGGTAGCCTTATCATCGGTCAACCAGCGTCGCGCCAGAATATCCCGGCTGCGCTCATCGAGGTCAGCTATGGCGGCGTGCAGTCTCGTCTGGTTGTCCGACTGCCAGTCATTTTTCTCGACGGTCACGGCGGGATCGTCAGCGCTGTCATCCAGGTAGTGCTGCGGGGCGTGCCAGACATCATCGTCATCGGTATCTGCCGGTGCATCGAAAGCGACGTCGCGGCTGGCGAGGCGGCCCT
Organism: Halieaceae bacterium; assembly: GCA_047635315.1. Classification (GTDB taxonomy): domain Bacteria; phylum Pseudomonadota; class Gammaproteobacteria; order Pseudomonadales; family Halieaceae; genus Congregibacter. The sequence continues at coordinate 718 of JBLIIW010000037.1, forward strand.
CCATACGCTGTACTTCCTTAACATCAACGCCCAGATCATCCGCAACCGCCTGCGCCTCATGGGCACTAAGCCAGGCAAGACTCTTCTTGGCCCCGCGCAGATTGAAGAACAGCTTGCGCTGCGCCTTGGTTGTCGCCACCTTGACGATACGCCAGTTGCGCAGAATGAACTCGTGTATCTCAGCCTTGATCCAGTGCACCGCGAAAGAGACGAGTCGCACGCCTTTGCTGGGGTCAAACCGCTTGACCGCCTTCATGAGACCGACGTTGCCTTCCTGAATCAGGTCGGCTTCCGCGAGGCCATAGCCGTTGTAACTGCGGGCGATGTGCACCACAAAACGAAGGTGCGACATGACCAGCTCGCGGGCAGCCTGCACATCGTCGTGGTAAAAAAGCCGTTCCGCCAGCTCGTGCTCGCGCTCGACACTAAGGATGGGGATACGGCCAACCGCCTGCACATAGGCCGCAAGATTGGCTCCCGGTATCATCTGGTCCACGGGTAGCAGCTGCTTGCCAGGATGACGCGTTGCTGCGCTGTCCTGCTGCATTTCTGTGGCGTCCATCGTTACGCTACTCATCACATTGTCCTCTTGCTGCCAATTCGGCTGCCAGTTCGATCTGTTGTTACGCCTGTGCTGGCATCTTTTGCTGCGGCGCTTGTTACAACATTTGCCACATGGGCTTTGTCGCTTGCTCGCGAGCTACCGTTCCAACTCTCGATACCTCGCCATGATTCACGCCCTGCATCTCGTCGTCGGTGTAAAACGAGCGAAACAGGAACTGTTCCAGAGCCTAATTTTAGCACTCTTGTACTTAGAGCGCTAAACGCAGGAAAGTTCAAATTCCAGGGTTCTTTATAGCGTTTGGCTATATCAACGGGGTTCTATTGCTCGCAAATGGCGCGCTACCGCCGTCCAGGCTCCCGCCAACCCCAGAGCAGCACCGAGCAGTACCAGCTGCAGGCTGTCCACGACCCCGAGCCCGCGAAGCACAAAGTCACTGCCGTAGGTACGCGCCAGAGCGGCTATCGGCCCAGCCAGCAGGACTGAAGCGAGTGCCATCAGCAGTGCCGCGACCACGCCACCCCCAAGCCCGAACCACAGCCCGGTGTACAGGAGCGGTCTGCGCACGAAGGCATCGGAGCCGCCAACCAGTTTCACGATCACGATCTCATCGCGGCGGTTCTCGATGGCCATGCGGATAGTATTGCCCAACACCAGAACCACTGCCGCCAGCAGCAGGCCGGCGAGCAGCTCTACCGCGCGCTGGCCCAGCAACATGATCGACTGCAGGCGCTGCAGCCAAAGCATATCGATAAGTACCTCGCCTACCGCCGACTCTTCCACCATCGCATCGCGCAAGGCGAGCACGGCGTCCTCCCCTTCATCCCGTGGTGTCACTAACAACAGGTGGGGCAGCGGGTTGTCCGGCAGACTGGCTGCGAGGTCGACCATGCCCGAGCGTTCAACGAACTCTGTCAAGGCGGTTTCCCGATCCACCAGACGTACGACGCTGACATCCGCCCTTGCGCGCAGGAGTACCGCAAGCGTCTGGGCTTCGGCCAGCTCGGTGTCCGGCGTGAGGAAAACGGAAAGCTGCGCCGGGCTTTGCAGCCGCTCGCTAAACTGACCCAGGTTGTCGAGCAGCACCCATAAACCGCTGGGCAGGGCAATCGCGATACCAATGACCAGCCAGGTCATCACCGCAGCCACAGGTTGCCTCAGCACTCGCGCGAGGCTGTCTGCCGCCGACTGCCTGTGGTGATGCCGCCAGCCCCGCCAGCGATCGGCCAAGCGAATGCGCCTGGGTCGGGCATTCCCCCGGCGGCGGCTGGCGCCGCTACCGCCCACCGGCACCGACCCCCGCAGACAGCAGTCTTCCCTCACGCAGGGTGAGAATTCGATGTCGTAATGTCGAGATAAGCGCCAGATCGTGACTCGCGATCAACACCGTCACGCCCACCGCACTAAGCTCAACAAAAAGCTGCATGATCTCCGCAGAAAGCTGCGGATCCAGGTTGCCGGTTGGTTCGTCCGCCAGCAGTATCTTCGGCCGGGCGACCATTGCCCGGGCAATGCCCACTCGCTGCTGCTCGCCGCCAGACAGGCTCAGGGGCATGGCCTGCTCACGATGCAGCAGACCCACCTTGTTCAGCGCGGCCTGCACTCGATTATCGATGTCGCGGTGTTCAAAGCCGGCTATCTGCAGGGGCAAAGCCACGTTATCGAAGACCGGTCTGTCCATGAGCAATTTGTGGTTCTGGAACACCACGCCGATGGATTGGCGAAGACGGGGAATAGAGCGGCGCCGCAATTTGCTCAGATCAACGCCATCGATGTGGATCTGTCCGCGCGTGGGGCGCTCCATCAGCATGATCAATCGCAACAGGGTGCTTTTTCCAGCCCCGCTATGGCCGGTCAGGAATACCAGTTCGCGCTCGGCGATCTCAAAGCTTAGCTCCCGAAGAGCATCGTGGCCGTTGTCGTAGCGCTTGCTGACGCGGTCAAAGCTGATCATGCGTCGCTCAATCGCGGTCGAAGAGAGCCTGGATAAACTCCGCTGCCACAAAGGGACGCAGGTCGACCGCCGACTCTCCAACGCCGATAAAGCGAATCGGCAAGCCCAGCCGCCGCGCAATGGCGAAGATCACCCCTCCCTTGGCGGTTCCGTCAAGCTTGCTCAGGACCAGACCGGTCACGCCAACCGCCTCGGCAAACTGTGCGGCCTGCGTGAGTGCATTCTGGCCGGTGCCCGCATCCAGAACGAGCATCACTTCCTGGGGTGTATCGGCATTCAGCTTGCCCATGACACGAACCACCTTGCGCAGCTCGTCCATAAGATGGTTCTTGTTGTGCAGTCGTCCCGCCGTGTCGGCGATCAGCACGTCAACCCCTCGCGCCGTAGCCGCCTGCAGGGCGTCATAAATTACCGAGGCGCTATCAGCCCCCGTGTGCTGGGCGATCACCGGTACATCATGGCGCTCGCCCCAAGCCTGCAGTTGCTCCACCGCGGCCGCTCGGAACGTGTCACCGGCCGCCAGCATCACCGACTTGCCTTCCCCCTGTAAGCGGCTGGCCAGTTTGCCAATGGTCGTGGTCTTGCCAACGCCATTCACGCCGACCACAAGAATCACAAAAGGCTTTGCCCCCCCCGTGTGCAGGGCTCGCTCGCAGGGTTCAAGAATGGCCTGCAACTCACTGCGCAGACTGCTCATCAGCGCCTCGGGATCAGTGAGCTCCTTGCGCGATACGCGCTCCGTGAGCCGCTCGATAATCTCTGAGGTCGCCTCGATACCAACGTCAGCCATAAGTAGCTGCGACTCGAGCTCCTCGAGGAGATCCGCATCGATGGACTTGCGCCCGAGAAACAGATTGCCGAGGCCGACCGCCAGACTGTCACTGGTGCGCCCCAGGCCCCGCTTCAAACGCGCAAGGAGCCCCGACTGCGCCGCCTCCGGAGCGCTGTCCACGACCGTCTGCGCCAACGACAGCGCGTCTATAGTCTGCGCTTCGGACGCGACGGGCGGCGACACGAGAGCCTCTGTGGCCACTGGAGCAGGCGACGACACGAACTCCTCTGCGGTCACCGGCGCTGTCGGCACAAAGTTAGCCTGCGCAAGATCTGCGGGCGCCAGCGCCGGGCTATCCGGCATAGCGTCGCCAGTTTGCGGTTCAGGCGCGGCAGGCGGCGAGACGAGCTCCGCTGGGACCACGGCTAGCGAATCGACTGCCACAACAGACGACACTGCCTGCTTGTCATCGACTTGCGGTTGGGGCTGCGCTTTTTTTCTGAAGAATTTCATACGGGCTAAGGGCGTTGGGACCTGTGCTATAGGCGGACCGCTATCGTATCATCGCGCGGCACGAGTAAAACAAATGAGGTGCGGTCCTTGCAGGGCAAAGCGGGTACAGCAGGCAGCCTGCGCATTATTGGCGGTCAATGGCGGGGCAGGAAACTTCCGGTTCCGGACCTGCCCGGGCTGCGGCCCACGACTGACCGAATTCGAGAGACGCTATTTAACTGGCTGAGCCCGGTCCTCGCAGATAGCCGCTGCCTCGACCTTTTCGCTGGCAGCGGCGCGCTGGGATTGGAGGCCCTCTCCCGCGGCGCGGCGCACTGTGACTTCGTGGAGTTGGAACGACCGGCAGCCCAGGCGATCGGCGAATCGCTGACTCGTCTCGGCGCGCAGGAGCGGGCGGAAGTACACTGCGAAGACGCGCTGCGCTTCATGGAATGCGCCCGGGGCCCTTACGACCTGGTGTTCCTCGACCCCCCCTTCGCCGAAGGTAGACTCGACGAAAGTACCCGCGCGCTCATCGGCGCAGGACTGCTGCGACCGGAGGCTCTGGTCTATGTGGAATATCCGGTCAAGCAAGCTTTTGCTCCACCCCAGGACTGGGAGCCATGGCGCAGTAAGCGCAGCGCCGCAGTCGTGTACGAACTCTACCGTGCTCCCTGAGGGGGCCGTGAGGGAATTTGAGACACCGGTAGCTATTGCTTACCATCCAACGTTGCCAGATCCCGGGACCATACAATGAACGAGCGAACAGTAATTTACCCCGGGACCTTTGATCCCATTACCAATGGACACGTAGATCTCATAGAGCGGGCAGCGCGCCTGTTCGACCGGGTAGTGGTTGCCATTGCCTTCAGCAAGAAGAAGACTCCGCTGTTCTCCCTGGAAGAACGGATAACTCTCTGCTCACAATCGACTGTGCATCTGGACAATGTAGAGGTAGTAGGTTTCAACAACCTGCTGACCGACTTTGCCAAGAGCCAGGACGCGCGCTGCGTATTGCGCGGCCTGCGCGCGGTAGCGGATTTTGAGTACGAGTTTCAGCTGGCTAACATGAACCGGGCGATGTACCCGGAGTTCGAAAGTATTTTCCTCACCCCCGGAGAGCACCTTTCCTATATTTCTTCCTCCCTGGTACGGGAAATTGCCTCACTGCAGGGCGACATATCGCCCTTCGTGCCACCAGTAGTCGCGGCGGCGCTCGCCAAGAAGTTCAGTGGCCGCTGACCCCTGGGTAGACGTGCTTAAAACCTGCGCGTCTTCGCACTCACTCGTCGCTAGCGCTGTTGCGGCTCTGCCTGATCTCAACGTCCTTGTTGCTGTAGCCAGGCTGGCGGCAGCCAAGGCAACGAACAAATGTCGTCTCGGCGGGACCGAGAACCAGCAGATCAGCCGTTTCGGAAACGGACCCCGCCAACAGGGTAAAGGGTAGGGATACGACAAATGCGGCGGCGCCCGCCGCGGTCATCACCAAGCCTATAGGCCTGGCCACAAGCAGATCACCGACCATGGCAAATGGGTTGGGCTGCTCCTCTACAGAGCCCTGTGCCCAGCTGGGCGGAGCAAACAACAACGCGATCAGCAGGGCTGCGACACTGCGTTTAAGGGCTGAAGATTGATCGGACATCGGATTTCCTCCACGCAATAGCCTTTGATGCGCTGGCCGCAGTGTACCGATATCAGCGCTGGCAGGCTACGCAGTAAACACTACTGCGCTGCCCCAGGCGTTTCTCCCGCAGCGGCGTTTCGCAGCGCTTGCAGGGTTTGCCCGCACGCCCGTAAACAGACAACTGCTGGGCGAAGTACCCCGGCTTGCCATCGCCGCCCACGAAATCACGGAGTGTAGTGCCGCCCTGCTCAATGGCACTGGCGAGCACCTGCTTTATGGCCATGGCGAGAGCCTCGTAACGCAACAGGGAGATGCGCGTGGCCGACCGGTCCGGTCGAATCCCTGCCATAAAGAGTGCCTCGCTGGCGTAAATATTACCGACGCCCACTACCGTCGCCGCATCCATGACAAAGGGCTTTACCGCTACCCGCCTACCGCGGGAACGCGCGTAGAGCAGGCCACCGTCGAAGCTATCGGAAAGCGGCTCCGGCCCCAGCGAGGCAAGGGCTGTAATAGGCGACCCGCTGGGAAACCACTGGAAACTGCCGAAACGCCGCGGATCGTTGTAGCGAAGCAGTACGCCATCGCTCAGGCACAAGTCAATATGATCGTGCCGCGCAGGGGGCGGATCGTCGTAGAGGACCCGCAGGGAGCCCGACATCCCCAGATGGACCAGCAGCGTTCCGGTGTCGAAGGAAAAAAGCAGGTATTTTGCGCGCCGCTCCAGATCGCGGATCACCTGACCCCGGAGCAGCTCCGGGAGATGGGCGTTTACCGGCCAGCGAAGGCGCTCCTCGCGCAGACGCACTGCACTGACCTGCCTCCCGACACAGTGCGGCGCGAGTCCGCGACGCGTAGTTTCGACCTCAGGCAACTCAGGCAATAACTCGTCCTCCGGCCATAAAAAACCCCGGCAAATGCCAGGGTTTTTCAGCAAGCCGATAGCGCACCGCAGTGCGCAATGGCTACTTTATCTTGGCTTCCTTATACATCACGTGCTGTCGCGCAACGGGATCGTATTTCTTCATTTCCAGCTTGTCGGGCGTAGTACGCTTGTTCTTGTCGGTGGTGTAAAAGTGTCCAGTGCCGGCACTGGAGTTCATGCGAACTTTCTCTCTCATGACTAATCCTTTCCTGATTTCTGCGGTCGGGCCGCCTGCTTCTGTCCGCCGCCTCGTGTAGCGCCGGCCGTTGTCTAAGGGCTGTGCTATTTAAAACCCAGCCCGGGTCCTCCTGTGAAACGTATCTTTAATACGTTTCTGTCTAGACCTTTTCGCCCCGAGAGCGCATTTCTACGAGAATCGAGTCGATACCTTTTTTGTCGATAATCCGCATGCCCTTCGCAGATACGCGCAAGCTGACAAAGCGCTTCTCCGATTCCACCCAAAAACGATGGCGATGTAAATTGGGCAAAAAACGACGACGTGTGCGGTTTTTTGCGTGAGAAACATTGTTTCCCGTGACCGGACGCTTACCGGTTACCTGACATACTCTGGCCATGACTTCCTCGCTTGACCCACAGACAGACAACCTTCAGGGCCGCCATGAACGCTCGGGCAAAAGCATAATAATTCAATAAGTTACGCGATTTGCAGGGGCACCCCGCGCGCAGAGCGCGACTTTATAGCAGAAGTCCGCACGGCATTCAAGACAAATTTCACCCTATAAGCTACCGGCCTCCGCGAAGGAATGACACTCACCTTGACCGACAATGATGTGGTCGAGCACCCGGATATCAATCAGGGCGAGCGCCTGCTGCAGACGCTCCGTGATGCGTCGATCCGCCTCGGACGGAGTGGCAACCCCCGACGGATGATTGTGCGCCAAAATCACGGCGGCCGCACGGTACTGCAGAGCGCGAACGGCCACTTCCCGAGGATACACGGCCGCACCGTCGAGGGTACCCAGAAACAGGTTGTCGCAGCGCAGGAGCCGATGTTGCGCATCTAGGAACAGGCAACAGAACACCTCCCGGCTCTGCGCCGCCAGGTGGTGCTGCAAATAGCGCCGCGTCTCCTGCGGGCTGGACATCACACTGCGCCGCGTCAGCGGCTGCTCCGCGCACCGTCGCCCCAGATCAAGCGCCGCAAGTAGTACAGCGAGCTTGGCAGGACCAATACCGGGCTCGGCGAGCAGCTCCGCCGGATCCGTCGCCAGCAGCCCCGCCAGGCCATCACTGCGCGCCAGCAGTCCTTGCGCCACGCGCTGCACGGGCTCCCCCGGCCGCCCCGTGCGCAGCAGCACCGAGAGCAACTCGGTATCGGACAGCGCCCGTGGGCCGTGGCGCAGCAGGCGCTCCCTGGGGCCATCGCCCCCTGCGTTCAGACTTTCCTTCTTCTCCATTCTGCTCCCGGCACCGCGCTGCGCCCTCGCCTTTTCCCCGCCGCATTGCGTGCCGCGCAGCCTCTCCCCGAGAACTGCGGGAATCGCACTGCCTTTGTCGCACTTGCGGTCAAAATGGTATCGTCCATGTCCAGCGTATTTTCCCAGCGGGACGCCCGCAATGGCACATCTAATTAATCGCCGCATACTACTGGCGGTCTGTGGCGGCATCGCCGCCTATAAATCAGCAGAACTGGTGCGCAAACTGCAGGAGCAGGGCGCCTCTGTGCGCGTCCTGATGACACGTGGCGCGCAAGAATTCATCACAGCGCTGACCCTGCAGGCCCTATCCGGCCACCCGGTGCACCACAATCTGTTGGATGAGGACGCCGAGCGTGGCATGGGCCATATCGAACTCGCCCGCTGGGCCGACCTGCTGCTCATTGCGCCAGCAACGGCCGATTGCATGGCGCGACTGGCGGCTGGCCGCGCGGATGACCTGCTCGGCGCGGTCGCGCTGGCAACGCCGGCACCCCTGCTTATCGCCCCGGCGATGAATCAACAGATGTGGCGCAACGCTGCGACGCAGAACAACCTGACGCTGTTACAGGAACGCGGCATTTATATAAGCGGCCCCGATAGCGGCGAACAGGCCTGTGGCGATGTGGGTCCGGGTCGCATGATGGACCCCGTGCTCATAACACAGGCCGCGGCGAACCTTTTCGAGACCGGGTTGCTCAGCGACCGGCACCTGCTCATCACGGCGGGGCCAACCCGCGAAGCACTGGATCCAGTGCGCTATATATCCAACCACTCCTCCGGTCGCATGGGCTTTGCGCTGGCGCAGGCGGCCGTGGATGCAGGGGCCCGGGTGACACTGGTGGCTGGACCGGTACATCTGGACACGCCAGATCGCGTACAGCGAGTGAACGTTGCCAGCGCTGGGGAAATGCTGGAAGCCTGCCTGCAAGCCGTCAAGGACTGCGACATATTTATAGGCTGCGCCGCAGTGGCCGATTACCGACCGGCCACATTCGCGGCGCAGAAAATAAAGAAAACCGGGGAAGACCTTTGCATCGAACTGCGGCGCAACCCCGATATCATCGCCACCATAGCCGGCCATGAAAACCGCCCTTTTACCGTTGGCTTTGCCGCCGAGACCGAACACCTTGCGGAACATGCCGCGGGCAAGCTGGCCGCAAAACAGCTGGATCTGATTGTTGCCAATGACGTCAGCGACCAGGAAATCGGCTTCGACAGTGAAGACAATGCGGCCTTGCTGCTCTGGCCCGGGGGCTCTCGCGAACTAAAAAAGCGCTCCAAGGCCGCCCTGGCTCGCAATATCATCGAGCAAATAGCAACACTGCTGACCCCCTCGGCTTGAAAGGCGGCGCGGGCATTCCAGTTATGTCTTCGACAGTTTATGATTGCTCCACCAGCTGCGAGCAACCTCAGGGAGTGCCGCCAGGGATGCTTCCATGGTAAAGCTCAGCAAGAAGAGAAAAGCGGCACCCGGGGCCGGCGATGAGCCGCGCCATACTCAGGGTGTGCACGCTCGCGGGGACTCTCTGCGCGAATCAATTCTGCTGGGAACCGCCGTCGCACTGCTGCCGTTCCTGTTGGTCACCGCCTACCTGGCGCTTGTTCGTGCGCCTGCCCAGAAAGCGGCACTGATCAACCGCGTGGCGCAAAGCTATGCGGCACAGCAGGCGCGCGTAGTCGGCAATAGCATGGATGATCTGCGGGAGCGCGTGCTAACAGCCGCGCGCTCGCCGTTGGCGATGCAGGCGGTAGCAGAAGACAACTCGGACGACGTGCGTCTTGTCGAGCAGGCTATGCTCGATTATTTCCCGGAGGCAACCAGCCTGCGCCTGCTGCCTCTCAGCGATATGGGCACAGCCGATCTGGAGGGTGGTTTTCAGGGCTTGCGCAATCACATTGAGATAGATCTGGTACGCCGTGCAAGCAACGGGGAACCCGCCGAACCGGAGGCCTACCAGTTTGAAGGTGACTGGCTCGCGTCCATGGCCCAGGTGACCACGCACCCGCGGCTGCCATCCCGACGCGCTGTGGTTCTGCTCACCGTAGATGCCGAGACATTGGAATCCATGCTCCGTTACCCAGGCGAAATGCCCGGTCGCTTCGCACTGGAACAGCGGGTTTTCCGCGCCGATGGCAGCCGCGATATCCCGGTTATCAGTCGCGGGTCCGCAGGCAGCGCGACAGTCCAGACAGCAGAGGTGGTGGATACCCCCTGGCAGATCTCTTTCCAACCCTCAGATGATCTGGTGGACGAGCTCACCAGCAGCGTGCAGACCGATTACGACATCCTAGCCCTGCTGCTGATTTGTGCACTTGGTGGATTCGGCCTCGCACTGACGCGAAGTGCGTCGGTGCTGGATAGCGAGGTAGAGCGGGTGATAGCGGGGGCCGAGCATCGCACCACGCTGGAAGTGCGGATTCCGCAGCTTCTGCCAATCGCCAAGGATCTTCGCAAGCTGACCCTGCGCCGCACCCGTTTCACTACTTCACCTGCCATACAGAGCAGCCTGGACACGGGCCCCAGAAGCAGCACCCTTATAACCGGCGTAGCGGGCCCGGCCACCCAGGGACTGGCTCCGAATATCTTCCGCGCCTACGATATCCGCGGCGTGGCCGATACGGAGCTCGATGATGAAACCGTCTACCGAATTGGCAGCGCCATCGGCAGCGTCGCCGCCGAATTGGGCGAGCAGACTTTAATCATTGGCTATGACGGGCGCGTCAGCAGCAGTCGAATCAAGGGCGTCCTGGAAAAAGCCCTGCAACAATCGGGGCGCGATGTTATCGATATCGGCCTGGTACCAACCCCCCTCCTGTACTTCGCAACCCATCATCTGGAGGCGAACTCCGGAGTGATGATCACCGGAAGCCACAACCCGGCCGAGTACAACGGCATGAAGATCGTCCTCGAGGGGCGGACCATCTCCCAGGGTACCATGGACAAGATCCACAACATTGCCCAGAGCGGCCGCTTCAGCAAGGGCACCGGGCGTATGATCCAGCAGGATATTATCCCCGACTATCTGGATGAGGTGATTAGCGATATCGCCATTGCCATGCCGCTAAAGGTCGTCGTGGATGCCGGCAATGGGGCAACCGGACATATCGCGCCCGCACTGCTTGAAGAGTTGGGCTGCGAGGTAGTCCCGCTGCACTGCGAAGTGGATGGGCGCTTCCCAAATCGCTCGCCGGACACGGGCAATGAGAACAACCTCAACCACCTCGTGCGCGAGGTAGTCTCCAGCGAAGCGGACTTTGGCGTGGCCTACGATGGCGATGGTGACAGGCTGGCAGTGGTAACCGGCAGTGGTCGCATTATTCGCACGGACCTCCTCATGATGCTGTTTGCCCGCGATGTGGTATCGCGCAATCCCGGCGCGGACGTGGTCTACGACGTAAAATGCAGCCGCAATCTGGCCCAACTCATCACCGCCCTCGGTGGTCGCCCGGTGCTCTGGAAAACCGGACATGCTCTAATGAAGGAGAAGATGGCGGAAACCGGCGCACTGCTGGGCGGAGAATTTTCCGGCCATATCTTCTTCGGTGAACGCTGGTTCGGCTTTGACGACGCTATGTACGCAACCGGACGCCTGGCGGAGATCCTCTCATCCCAGGATCAAACCCTTGATGAATTTATCGCGGACCTCCCCAATGCCCTCAGTACGCCCGAAATCCTCATCCCCGTTCCCGATGAAGAAAAATTTGGCCTGATGCAGCGCTTTATTGCCGCGGCTAACTTCCCGGACGGCAAGAGCAATGAACTCGATGGCCTGCGTGTTGATTTTCAGGATGGCTGGGGGCTATTGCGCGCCTCCAATACGGGCCCTGCGCTAACCGCCCGCTTTGAAGCGGGTGATGAAACCGGCCTGGAAAAAATCATGGCGCAGTTTCGCGACCAGCTTGCCGCTATCGATCCGGATCTTCGTATCCCATTCTAGCGGGGCGGCCCGTACAAGGATTTATCCCTATGTCCCTATCGCCCGATTCAGCGCTGAACGTTGCGCGTGTTCTGACCGAAGCGCTGCCCTATATCCAGCGCTTCACGGGACGCACAGTCGTCGTTAAGTTTGGCGGCAATGCCATGGTAGATCCGGAGTTACACCAGAGCTTCGCGCGCGACATCGTGCTCATGAAGCTGGTGGGCATGAACCCCGTGGTCGTGCACGGGGGTGGCCCGCAGATCGGCAAGCTCCTTGAAAAGCTGAATATCGAGAGCCGTTTTGTGGATGGGATGCGGGTCACCGATGCACAGACCATGGACGTGGTTGAAATGGTGCTTGGAGGCAGCGTCAACAAGGAAATAGTCACCTCGATCCATCGCAGCGGCGGCAAGGCCATCGGTGTGACAGGCAAGGACGGGCGTCTGATCCGCGCTCGAAAGATTAGCGCAAGGCGCCACAGCCCGGAACTGGGCGCTACGGAAATCATCGATATCGGCCAGGTCGGTGAAGTAAGTCAGATTGACCGGGAAATCCTCGACGTGATAATAGGCAGCAACTTCATACCCATCATTGCACCGGTAGGCGCCGACGACGAAGGCAACACCTACAACATTAATGCAGACCTCGTAGCAGGGAAAATCGCGCAGGTAATGCAGGCAGAGAAACTCATGCTGCTAACCAATGTAGCCGGGCTGCTGGATGCGGACGGTCAGGTGCTCACGGGACTGTCTACGACCCGCGTCGATGAACTCATAGCCGATGGCACAGTGTATGGCGGCATGCTGCCAAAGATTGGCTGTGCTCTGGAGGCGGTGAAATCCGGCGTGGCATCAGCACATATCGTCGACGGCCGTGTACCCCACGCTGTGCTTCTGGAGATTTTTACGGACGAGGGGATGGGCACCAAAATCACACGACGGGGAGAGTAACAGCCCCGTAAACTGCGCTCGTGTTGCCTCGGCACCGGGCAGTCGCTACGATGATTGCATCAGCCTATAGCAGAGCCCACCATGTCGAGAAACGTCCAGCGCCGCCAGCAAATTCTCGAGGCACTGGCGCAGATGCTCGAAGATCATCCCGGTAACCGCATCACCACAGCAAAACTGGCTGGGCAGGTGGGCGTATCCGAGGCGGCTCTTTACCGCCACTTCCCCAGTAAGGCCAAAATGTTCGAGGAGCTTATCCAGTTCATTGAGGACACTCTGTTTCAGCGCATCAGCCTCATCCTCCAGGAAGAAGAGCGCGCCGTGGAGCGCTGCCGGCTGATACTGTCATTGTTTGTTTCGTTTTCCGAACGCAACCCGGGAATCAGCCGGCTGTTGACCGGAGATGCGCTCGCCGGAGAGACCGAACGCCTCCGGCACCGGGTAGGACAGGTAATGGATCGCATAGAAACACAGCTGAGGCAGGTACTCCGGGAAGCTGAGATGCGCGAAAGCAAACGTCCCATTTTGCCACTGCCAGAAGCGGCAAACTTGCTGCTGTGCTGCGCGGAGGGGCGTGTTGCCCAATTCGTACGCAGTGAGTTCAAGCGCCCACCCACCGCTGGATGGGCGGAGCAGTTTGCTTTTCTCATGGATGGATTCTTTAGGGATGTACCGTCGGTGGCAACAGCAACGTCGGCGCCTGTAGCATAAGGCCCAAGCAATAATAAGAAACGGGGATAAACCTCAGCTCAGTCCCTGGAACAACAATCCCTGAAAGCAGTACCTGAAAGCAGTCACGCGGAGTAGAGTCGAACTTACAGCGGCGCTACTGTTAGCTGTCGGCGTGTTCCCCGGACGCCATGCTCTTGCGCAGCTCAACAATGTCCAGAAGCGTCGAGAAACGCTCCACGTCGCGATCAAAGCCAGCATCGACTGTCGCTATCTCCTCAAGCCGGTCAACAACGGCTCTCTCCGTAGAGTCGATCTCTGACTGCAAATCGTCAATAGCCTTGAGGTGCTCGAGGTCCACAGGATGACCGAGGCGCTCCTGATCGGCGGCCATCGCCTGGTAGTTCTCCACCTGCTGCTTAAGGGACCGCAATTTGCCTTTGAGGACACTGACCCGGATGCGCAGATCTCGCAGGGCGCGGTCCCGGGCGGCCTCAATATCCTCGATTGTGCTGTAGCGAAGAAGCAGGGACTCATCCCACTTGCGCAGGCGTTCGCGTTGCTCCGTAAGCTCGCGCTCCTGGCGCTCGGCGGAACTCAGGTCCTGACGCTCGCGGTCGCCGAGTTGCCGCGGCACGACCGCACTGAGGGTGCCTGTTTCACTGAGTATCTCGTAGCCGCCAGCGACAAATTCCGGTGGTACCTGGTAAGCCACCACCGTATGGCCCTCAGTATTGACGTAGCGATACATCTGTCGCGCAACGGCAGGTGCCGTAAGGAGGGACAGGAGCAGACTTGCCAACACGAGGCGGCTACAAAAGATTGGCATCATCGAGGCAATATAAATCCGCATCGGGGGATCGGCAAGTCAGACTCCGTAACGCTCGCGATAGGCACGCAGGGCAGCTAGCGTATCAGGTGGCCCATCGTCGTGCTGCTCAAGGTGTTCAATAAGATCCTGCATGGTAATAATACTGAGCACCGGCACCCGCCAGCGCTGCTCAATCTCCTGAATCGCCGAAAGCTCACTCATACCCCGCTCCTGACGGTTAAGGCCAATGACCACTCCCGCGAGCTCCGCCCCGGCGGCCCCGATCATGCTGATAACCTCGTTGACGGCGGTGCCGGCGGTGATGACATCATCCACAACCAGCACGCGACCCTCCAGGGGGGCGCCCACGAGCAGCCCGCCCTCGCCGTGATCCTTGGCCTCTTTTCGGTTGTAGGTAAAGGGAACATCGCGTCCGTGATGGTCCGCAAGCGCCACCGCGGTTGTACAGGCCAGTGGAATCCCCTTGTAGGCGGGCCCCAACAGCACATCGAACTGAATGTTGGCATCAATAATGCGTTGCGCATAGAATCGGCCGAGTGCGGCCAGAGCCGCGCCGCTTGCAAAAGCACCGGCGTTAAAAAAGTAGGGGCTCTCACGGCCCGATTTCAGAATATAAGAACCGAAACGCAATACGTCGTAGCGGCGTGCAAGTTCAATAAATTCAGCTTGGTAAGGCTGCATCGCGGGTACTCAGGGCGTCCGTTAAAACGAAATTGACAGGTATTCTGTCATCTGGCGTTTCTGTATCATACCGCTTCGCTAAAGAGGGTTGGGCAATGAGAATTATTAGCTTCAGCGCAGACGGATTGCGCGAAGCAGCAGAACACGGTTTCTGCGAGTGGATGGCGCGTCAGGATGCGGATTTTATATGTATTCAGGATCTGCGTTGCTCCGAATATGACCTTCAGGATGATCGCTTCTTCCCAAAGGACTATAACGCCTATTTTTTCGATGACGTCAACGGCAAGGACAACGGCGTGGCGATTTATTGCCGCCAGTTGCCCAAAGCGATCATGACCGGCCTCGGCTTTGCGGATTTCGACATGCAGGGCCGCTATATACAGGCCGACTACGAGAACTTTTCTGTAGGATGCCTGCTGCCGCCGGTCGCCGAAGACGGAAACGCTGCAGAGCAGAAGGAAAAGAACGCGTTTTTCGAGTTGCTCGGCGCCCACCTGCAGAAGGTGCGCAACAAGCGCCGAAACTTCATCATTTGTGGCAACTGGCGAATTGCCGGCAGTGCCGCTGATGTGCAGAACAGTACCGGAAACAGCAATCATTCAGGCTTTTTGCCGGAAGAGCGCCAGTGGATGGGTGAATTGCTCAGCAGCGGCTATGTGGACGCGTTTCGGCAAATCAGCGCCGATACCGATGCCTTTAGCTATTGGCCGGCCGAGCGCGATAGTGAAGGCTGGCGAATCGACATGCAGCTTATCTCCGAAGACCTGCAGTACACCGTTGAGCATGGCGCGATTTATACGAAAGAAGTCTTCTCTCGGCATGCCCCACTGATCATCGATTACGACATCGACCTGTAGGGCCGCCCTCGAATCGCCCTTGATTACCCTTGTGCGAGAGCCGCACGCTGGTATTCGATGAGTGTAGCAATCCCTCCGGACGCCAGTTCTAACATGGAATCCAGCTCTCCGCGACTAAAGGGTGCGCCCTCTGCTGTGCCCTGCACCTCAATAAATGCACCATCTTCGCTCATCACCACGTTTAGATCTGTATGCGCATTTGAATCCTCGACGTAATCGAGGTCCAGAACAGGCATGCCCTTATAAATGCCGACCGATACCGATGCCATGAAAAAACACAGGGGATCAGAGCGAATACGCTTATCCCGCTGCAGGCCGTTAATGGCATCAACCAATGCCACGAAAGCCCCGGTAATGGACGCCGTACGCGTACCGCCGTCAGCCTGGATAACATCGCAATCGACGGTGATCGTGTGCTCCCCCAACTGTTTCAGATCGACCGCAGCGCGCAGGGAGCGGCCAATCAATCGCTGGATTTCCTGTGTTCGACCACCCTGCTTGCCGCGGGCCGCCTCCCGACCCATGCGGGAGCCCGTCGAGCGCGGCAGCATCCCGTACTCAGCCGTGATCCAGCCGGAGCCCTTGCCGCGCAGAAAACGCGGCACTCCTTCTTCAACACTCGCGGTGCAGATGACGCGCGTGTCGCCAAAACTCACCAGTACCGAGCCTTCTGCATGGCAAGTAAACTGTCGCTCGATGGAAATCTCGCGAAGCTGATCCGGGTTCCGACCTGTGGGTCGCTGCATGAACTACCTCATAGACGCTGAAAAACGCGAGTATACGCACCTGCTGCGACTCCAGGGGGCCCGGCCTGCTGCTAAAATGCACAATCGACGTTGCGAGGTACCCGCATGAAACTTCACAGTATGACCGCCTTCGCCCGGGAATCGTCCAGCGGAGCTGACAGCCTCACGGTGGAACTGCGCAGCGTCAACCATCGCTACCTCGACTGCCATTTCAAGCTCCCAGACACCCTGCGGGCCCTCGAGCCACAGCTCCGCGAGGCGCTGAAAGCAAAACTTCGTCGCGGCAAAGTGGACTGTCAGATCAGGCTGCAGAACGGGGAAGGTGAGCGCGCCATCGCGATAGACGAGCCCCAGCTAAGCGCCGTCCTGGCAGCGCTGGATGTGATCCGTGCCGCGGCGCCAACCCTGGCGGCTCCGGATACGCTGGCGGTGCTACAGTTTCCGGGCGTGAGCGGTGGCCGGGGCGGCGATGAAGCGCAGCTGCAGCGACTGGCAATGGACTGCGTGCATCGCGCTCTGGACAATCTGCAAGAATGTCGCGCCCGCGAAGGGGCCCAGCTCAGCGAGTTCCTGCGCCAGCGCCTGGAGGAGATCAACCGCGCGGTTCAGAGCCTGCGCGGCGAGTTGCCGGAACTGCGTCAGCGCCAGCAGGACCGGCTGCGCAAGCGGCTGGAAGAGCTCGATACCCCCGCCGACGAGGGCCGACTGGAACAGGAAATGGTATTCCTGGCGCAAAAGGCTGACGTCGACGAGGAGCTCGACCGCCTGCAGACGCATGTGGAAGAAATCGAGCGAATTCTCGACCAAGGCGGGCCCTGCGGCAGACGCCTGGACTTTCTCATGCAGGAGCTCAACCGCGAGGCCAACACTTTGTCAGCCAAAGCCACCGCGAGCAGTACCACGCAAAGCGCCGTGGAATTAAAAGTTCTCATCGAACAGATGCGTGAACAGGTTCAGAACATCGAGTAGTCGCACAGCCCAGAGCAGTCGCAAAAATAGTTCGGCTGCCGTAACCTTTAGTCTTAGTGTGACGGTCAGGAGCTATTTCAGCCATGGATCAGGCGGCAGGTACTCTGTTTATCATCTCGGCACCCTCAGGGGCGGGTAAAACCAGCCTCGTCAGGGCCCTCGTAGAGGCGGAGCCCTCTCTGCAGGTGTCCGTGTCCCATACCACGCGCAAGATTCGACCCGGCGAGGAGGATGGCGTGAACTACCACTTCTGCTCCCACGGATATTTCGACTCCATGCTCGGACGGGCAGAATTCCTCGAGCACGCGCAGGTCTTCGACAATTGGTATGGCACCTCACAGCAATTCGTACAGAAGCAGCTGGGCGCCGATGAGGATGTCATCCTCGAAATTGACTGGCAGGGAGCAAGCCAGGTCAAGCGTCTGCTGCCCAATACCTGCGCAATCTTCGTACTGCCTCCCTCAGAGTCGGCCCTGCGGGAACGCCTGCGCCAGCGCGGGCAGGACGATGAGGCCACCATCAACCGGCGGATGGCCACGGCGGTGTCGGAGATGTCCCACTATGTGGAGGCCGATTACATCGTTATCAACGACGTTTTCGCCCATGCCCTCGATTCGCTACGGGCGATCGTCCAGAGTCAGCGCCTGCGCACAGAAAAGCAATCCCGCCGCCATGCGGACCAGCTTCGGGCGCTGCTGGCCTGAGGAAGGGAGTGGCCTTGCGGGGCGGTCGCCCGGCATGGCCAGCGCAGCAACCGGGCAAAGGCTTGCGCGAGGCGGTAATTTTCCCGCCGCGAGGCATCCTGCATGCCGGCCAATCTGGGTTATAATGTACTGCTATGTGGCGCCTCTATGACGGTGCTGCTTCACGGAATCACCTGGAGATGAACTATGGCGCGCGTAACAGTAGAAGACTGCCTGACCTCGGTAGACAACCGCTTTGAGCTGGTTATGGTTGCAAGCAAGCGTGCGCGCCAGATCGCAACCGGTGGCAAAGAGCCCCTGGTCCAGGAAGAGTCAGACAAGCCAACGGTTATCGCGCTGCGGGAGATCGCCGAAGGGCTGGTCACGCCCGACATGCTGAATCGTGAGGACGAGCTGGATGCCGAGGAAGAACTGGCCGAAGTCATGGGTGCTGCCGACAACTTCTGAGGTCGGACACGCCATTGCGGGCGCCGACCCTGGTCTAGCGAACACCATCGCGAGTACCGCTGCCGGTACAGGTCGCTGCAATAGCCGGGGCGACCGTGGAGACCATTGACTCTCTCGACGCCACACTGCGCTCCTATCTGGATTCAGCGCAGAGTGCGCAGGTTCGGCGCGCATACTATTTTGCCGAGCAAGCCCATTACGGGCAGCAGCGCCGCAGCGGCGAACCCTACGTAACTCATCCTCTTGCCGTAGCCGGCATTCTCGCCGATATGCACATGGACCATCAGAGCCTGATGGCCGCCATGCTGCACGATGTTATTGAAGACACGGGCATCGACAAGAGCGCCATCGAGGGCCAGTTTGGTAAGGCGGTGGCCGAACTCGTGGATGGGGTCAGTAAACTCACGCAGATTGAGTTCGGTTCCCTGGAAGAGAAGCAGGCCGAAAATTTCCAGAAGATGGCCCTGGCCATGGCCCGGGATATTCGCGTAATTCTGGTCAAGCTCGCAGATCGTCTACACAACATGCGCACTCTTGGCGTATTGCCCACACAGAAAGCCCGGCGCATTGCCCGGGAAACCCTCGATATCTACGCGCCGATCGCTATGCGCCTGGGTATGAACTCCGTGCGCATGGAATTTGAAGACCTGGGGTTCACCGCCCTGTATCCCATGCGTGCGCGGCGCATCGAGGTCGCGCGGCGCGCCGCCCGGGGAAATCGACGCGAACTTGTGGAAAAAATAAGTAGTCAGATCGAAAACGCCCTGGCGCAGGATGAGCATGAAGCCACGGTGATAGGTCGGGAAAAGCACCTGTACAGCATTTACCAGAAAATGCGCGCAAAGCGTAAATCCTTCTCGGAAATCATGGATATCTACGCCTTTCGTATTGTTGTCGACTCGGTGGATCGCTGCTACCGGGTGCTGGGCTGCATACACTCCCTCTACAAACCCGTGCCCGGCGAATTCAAGGACTACATCGCCATTCCCAAAGCCAACGGTTACCAGTCACTGCACTCGGTAACCATGGGTATGCATGGGGTACCTATTGAGATCCAGATCCGCACGGTGGAAATGGAGGCGATGGCCAACAACGGTATCGCGGCGCATTGGCTCTATAAAAGCGAGTCGGACAGCGCCAACGGCTCCCACGCCCGGGCCCGGCAGTGGGTGCAGGGGTTGCTGGAGATGCAACAACGCGCCGGCAACAGCCTGGAGTTCATAGAAAGCGTTAAAATCGATCTGTTCCCCGATGAGATTTACGTATTCACGCCCAAGGGCCACATCATGGAACTGCCGAGCGGCGCCACAGCCGTGGATTTCGCTTATGCGGTGCACACAGAGCTTGGTAACAGCTGTGTAGCCTGTCGTATCAACCGGCGTCTGGCCCCGCTCTCCGAACCCCTGCAGAGCGGGCAGACCGTGGAGGTGATCACGGCGCAAGGAGCACAGCCCAACCCCTCCTGGTTCAACTACGCGGTCACCGCCAAGGCGCGCAGTAACATCCACCACTACCTTAAGCACCAGACGCGCGAGGACGCCATAGCCCTGGGGCGACGGCTTCTGGACAAGGCGCTGACCACCTTCGACTTTTCCCTCGATAATCTCTCGGATGAAACGATCCGCACCTACCTCGACAGCATAGGGCTGGCCCATCTCGACGACCTGCTTGAGGAACTCGCAAAAGGCGCGCGACTACCGGGCGTGGCCGCCTCACAACTTGCCGGCAAACGCAGCGGCAATGATCCGATGCCCGACATCAGCGCTGATGCAGCACTGGCCATACGCGGCACCGAAGGCTTTATGGTCAGCTACGCGCGCTGCTGTAAACCCCTGCCGGGCGATGCCATTGCGGGTTACCTGAGTTCTGAGCGCGGCGTGGTAGTGCACCGGGAGAACTGCCGCAATCTGGCTGACATGCGCGATAAACCGGAGCAGTGGATTGCCCTGCGCTGGGATGAAGAGGTAGACGGTGAGTTCCTGGCGGAACTGCGCCTCGAAGTGGAAAATCGCCGCGGTACCATTGCCACCATCGCCACGCGCATCAACAGCATGGGTGTCAACATCGACAAAATCACTACCAGTGACAAAGACTATCAGTTTACCTTGGTCGATTTGGACCTTCATGTAGGCAGCCGCGTGCACTTGGCACGGATCATGCGCCGTCTGCGCGGTGTGGAGGGCGTTCGCCGCGTCGGTCGGGTGAGAAACTAAATCAAGGGGGAGCCCGGCCCGCTGAGAGCTGTAGTCACCCCCCGTCCCCGGCACCCGATCGCATAAGCACGTTGTGAACAGCGTGTTCTTATTAACTCAATCTTGTGAAGGACAGCAAGGAGGCCCAATGACCAATCGCGCCATCATCGCCACAACCCAGGCGCCGGCCGCTATCGGCCCGTATTCCCAGGCCGTTAAAGTTGGCAATACTGTCTGGCTCTCCGGGCAGATCCCCCTCGACCCGATCACCATGACGGTGGTGGACGGAGATGCCACTGCGCAAGCAACCCAGGCTTTTCGCAATCTTGCGGCTGTGGCCGCGGCCGCGGGTGGGGGCCTGAACAACGCTGTAAAGATCAATATTTCCCTCACGGACATGCGCGACTTCGAGGCCGTGAATGCCGTGATGGCGGAGTTTTGTATGGAGCCTTATCCAGCGAGAGCCTGCGTGCAGGTAGCCGCGCTCCCCAAAGGCGTGTCAGTGGAGATCGAGGCCATCCTCGCGCTCTGAGTGGGCCATCCAGCGGCGCAGCACCGCGCCATAGCCCTCCCGGTAGGTAGGGTAGGCAAGCTCGAAACCGCTGGCGTGCAGGCGACTGTTGCGCACGCGCTTATGCACCACGGGACTGGCATCTATCTGATCAGAAGAGGGCTCGAGGGAATGCTCATAGGGAAGCTGCAGCTGCTCACAGAGCCAGCGTTCAACTTCCTGCACCGGTGCGGGCGCATCATCGACGAGATTGTAAACGCGCTCGCTGTGGGGCTGGACGAGCAGATGCGCCATAAAAGCGGCAAGGTCATCGCGATGAATCCGGTTGGTGTAGCGCAGTGGATCGGCTGCGCTCCGCTTCCCGGCCGCCACGCGCCGCAGGAACCGGCCCGGACCATCCCCGTAGAGCCCGGCGGCACGCAGAATCACCCCCCCCGGAAGCGCCTCAAGAAAGCGTTCCTCGGCGTCAATGATGGCGCCGGCAAAACTATCGTCTCTATTCAGCTGAGCGTCTTCCTCCACCCAGGCACCGTCGGATTCCGCGTACACCCGCGTGCTCGAAACAAATATCGCACGGCGCGGCTGATGCCCCGCAAGCCCGGCAATAATACTGCCCATGGCGCCGCTAAAGCCGGCGCTATACCCCTCTGCACTGCGTTCCTGCGGCGTCAGCGTAACCACCAGGGCCTGCGGCTGAATATCACCGAGGCAGCACAGCGTAGCGGGATCGCGCAGATCGATCGGCACCCCACGCACCCCCACCGGTACGCAGTGGGCGCGCCGGCGCAGTCCGATGGCTCGCCATTTGGTGGTCGGCAGCCGGGCGGCGAGACGCTCGCCAAGATCGCCAAAACCCACCATCGCTATCGTTTCGCGGTTCATGAGTCGATTCTCCTGGCAGGCAGCACACCCGAATGGCCTGAAGCCCGATGACCGGTATTGTCCCACAAAAACTCGAGACCCTGCGCGGAGTAGGCCCAAAGCTGGCGGCGCGCCTGCAGGACTATGGAATCGGCACAGTGGAAGACCTGCTCTTCCACCTGCCCCTGCGCTATCAGGACCGTACGCGGATCACCCCCATTGGCGCACTGCAGGATGGGGCCGAAGCCGTAATTGAGGGGGAAATCGCCTTGGTCAGCCTCAGTGGTGGCGGGCGCCGCCGCAGCCTCACCGTCAGCCTGCAGGATGGTACCGGAACGGCTTCCCTGCGCTTCTTCCATTTCAGCAATGCCCAGCGCAACGCCCTCCAGCAGGGCGACCGACTGCGCTGCTTCGGCACTGTGCGCCGCGGCGTACGCCAACAGCCCGAGCTGGTGCATCCGGAATATCGGCGCGGGACAGATCTGCAGGCCACAGAATCCGCACTGACACCGATTTACCCGGGCACCGAAGGTATCAGTCAGAACCAGTGGCGGCGCCTCTGCGAGCAGGCGCTTTCGCTCCTCGCCAGCAACCCGCCCCGGGAGCTATTACCGGACGGTTCACAGCATTACGGGCTGCTGTCAGCACTGGAGTTTCTGCACCAGCCGCCACCCGATGCAGACCAGTTACTACTGCGCGAAGGGCGGCATCCGGCACAGCTACGCCTCGCCCTGGAGGAACTGATCGCGCATCAACTCTCCATGCGCGAACTGCGTGCGCTGCAGCGGAGCAAACCGGCGCCGGTCCTGCGCGATGAGCACGCGCTAAGCGAACGCTTCCTCGCGAGGCTACCCTTTTCACCCACCGGGGCGCAGGAGCGCGTCAACCGAGAGGTTGGTCATGATCTGGCGCAGAGCAAGCCAATGCTGCGGCTGGTGCAGGGCGATGTAGGCTCGGGCAAGACCCTGGTCGCGGCGGCAGCCGCCCTGATCGCAATCGCCAGTGGCTATCAAGTGGCCGTGATGGCGCCGACCGAGCTGCTTGCGGAACAGCATCGACACAACTTTGCGAGCTGGTTTGAGACCCTGGATATTGCCCAGAGCTGGCTGGCCGGCAGCGTCAAGGGGCAGCAGCGCCAGCGCGTTCTGGAAGGCATCGCCGACGGCAGCGCTGCCCTGGTGATCGGCACGCACGCACTTTTTCAGGAGGGCGTTGTCTTTGCCCGTTTGGGCCTGGTGATCGTCGATGAGCAGCATCGATTCGGGGTCCACCAGCGTCTCTCCCTGAGCGAAAAAAGTGGCGGCGACTGGCGGGCGCACCAACTGATCATGACCGCAACCCCCATACCACGCACCCTTTCCATGGTTGCCTATGCGGACCTCGACTGCTCCGTAATTGACGAATTGCCCCCGGGCCGACAGCCTGTGGAGACGGTGCTGGTGGACAACCAGCGCCGCGCTGAGGTGGTCGAGCGGGTCGCCCATGCC
>JBLIIW010000038.1:0-24264 GCA_047635315.1 Halieaceae bacterium
GAAATTCCTCTGGCTGAAGTAGCCTGTTGAGGCGACCTGCAGCTTCAGTTTTATCAGAAAGGCGTCCTGCTCGCGGGTCAGGGTGATGCGCTGCCCTTCTTTGAAAACCATGCGCGGAACAACCAGCGTGTGCGGCTGGCCTACCAGGGGGATCTCTGGAAGCAGGACTACCCGGATGGGTTTGGAGTACTCGTTGTTAGCCATCTTTATCTGTGCAGCATAGGCCGTGCCGCGCGGACTGATCAGCTCCAGCCCCAGGAGCGTTGGCGCCTTCTTGACCTGGCTGATCCAGCGGATCACGGCGATAGTCCAGTCGGCGTTATCCATCCCGGTATCGCGCACGCAGACCACGTCCCCGATATGAATACCATCGGGGGGATCGTTCCACTCCAGGCAGTAGCCGCCGGGGCTTGTGTTGGTGGTCTTTACAGAGTGTACCAAGTGGCGTACGGGCGTCCTCGCCCGCTCGTCCTGATCAAGCGCCGAGCGGGTGAGCTTGTCTACCTCAACCCCGAGTTCAACGTTCTTGTCCGGCTTGTGTTCGCCGGCATCCTCTTCCGGGTTTGCCGCCTGCCACTGGTCGATATTGCGTACCGACGGCATAAACGGGTTTGCGGCGATACGCTCCTCTGCCGTAGGCGTGTAATTCGATCCGTGGAATACCTCATCAAGGTTGTGCTCTCCGGCAACGTAGTAATGCACGTTGCTCAGCCCCGTCGCAATGAACAGCTCGTTGCGTGAGGCCTGGCGCTGGAAATTACGCTGGCTGATCTCTCCCAGTGACTTGATCAGGTGCTCAATCAGATTGGTGTCTAGACGTGTTTCCTTGTCGAACTCAATAACACGCAGGCCCTGTTTTGCCCGGGTGTACTTGAGCTGCTCGAGGTGGGCGATGAGTGCCGTGGTGTTTATGTAGCGGAACTGTGGAGTCCCTCGACGAACCAGCAGCTCGGAGAATGCCGGTGCCTGGTCGCTCTGCATGTCGACCGCAAACAATCCATCCCCGAGCTCAGGGTCCTGCAGATCGACCATGGCGCGCCACTCGCGAAAAGCCCGATAGGCGCCGTTGATATCGTGCTGGCGCAGCTGGTTGGGCTTGGAACAGGCTAGCAGCAGTGCTGGCAGGTATTCCTGCACGATGCTGCTGCGGGTCGTGCGCAGGCTGTCTTCTACCGGCAGTCGAGCGAGTTGCTGTCGCTCGGCGAGCGCGTAGAGTTGGTGCAAACCGGCCCAGCCGTTCAGCTCCACGGGCAGGTAGAGCAAATAATCGAACAGAATGCGCTGACCGGCATAGACCATCGCTCGATGCAGTGATTCACAGGCCAGGCGGGCCGGATTGAAGTCGCCTGTCTCGCGATCATCGCGAATCGTGTGTACGGCGCACAGCGTATATCCGGCCGTGGATAGTGTGCACAGGTTGGCGATGATGTCAGCCTGAATCTGTATGTCGTCGTCGAGCACGATTGGCTGATTGAGGGAGCCCAGGGTCAGGACATTGATTACCGAGAGCGTGGGTACGCGCAGGAGCTCCATGAGCCTGAAACGTTCCTGCGGCGCCAGCGCGACGCGGTTCAGTTCCGAGAGTGCGCTGCGCAGGCTGGAACCGGCGCGATGCGGATTGCCCAGAGGCAATGCATCTACCCAGGCGCCCACGGCGTCAGTATTACAGTCAAAAAGACTGCAGCGTTGCATGTCCTGCTGTGGCAGGCGCAGAGCAGAGTGCTGAAGTGACGCCATCGCGCCCGGCCCCTCCAAAGGGAAGCAAGTAAAGGGAGCATAGCTTAACTTTGCTATCGCAGGCCAACACTCTGCACTGATTTTGCGCAAGCAGTGAGGTATGATCGCGCGCTTAAAACACAGGGACGCCGCGCGCATGGCCAATTATTCAACGAACGAACTTCGCTCCGGGCTCAAGGTGCTGCTCGACGGCTATCCCTGCAGCATCCTCGACAACGAGTTTGTGAAGCCGGGCAAAGGGCAGGCGTTCAATCGCGTGCGCCTGCGCAACCTTAAGACTGGCCGTGTCTGGGACCGTACTTTTCGCTCCGGTGAGACCCTGGAGGGCGCTGATGTCATGGACATCTCTATGGAGTACCTCTATAACGACGGTGAGTTCTGGTACTTTATGGAGCCCAGCACCTTTGAGCAGCATCCGGCCGATGCCACTGCAGTGGGCGATTCCAGCAAGTGGCTCAAGGAGCAGGATTCCTGCGATGTGACCCTCTACAACGGCAGCCCGCTGTCTATCAGCCCGCCGAACTTCGTTGAGCTTGAGATCGTCGAGACGGATCCGGGCCTGAAGGGCGATACGGCGCAGGGCGGCAGTAAGCCGGCCACGTTGAGCACCGGTGCCGTAGTGCGCGTACCCCTGTTTATCTCCCGGGGCGAAGTTATTCGCGTGGATACCCGTTCCGGCGAATACGTGGCACGCGCCAGCAAGAGCTGAGGTGTCTGCCTGGCAGCCCGGCGCATCGCGGGCTGCGCTCGCGGAGCGCGCTGCGCTGCTGGCCCGCATACGCAGCTATTTTGCCGAGAGAGACGTTCTCGAGGTACAAACCCCTGTCCTTGCCAGCTATGGCGTCAGCGATCCCTCCATTGAGCCACTGCTGGCCAGCAATTGTACGGGCCGCGAGGCGTCGCGCTTTCTGCAGAGCTCTCCTGAACACGCTATGAAACGGCTCCTGGCCGCGGGGAGCGGTGCCATCTATCAGTTGGGACCGGCATTTCGCGCTGGCGAAGTTGGACCCAGACACAATCCGGAGTTCACGCTGCTGGAGTGGTATCGGCCGGGATACTCGTTGCGGGCACTGATGGACGAGGTGGGGGCACTGGTTGGCCAGTACCTGCAGCGCGATGATTTCGTCGCCCTGCGCTATGGCGAACTGTTTCTGGAGGTCCTCGCGGTGGATCCCTTCAACGCCGGGACAGAAAATCTGGAACAGATTGCTCGCGCCCGCGTGGATATGGGCGATACCGTGCTGCAGCGGGATGGCTGGCTGGATTTGCTCATGAGCCACTGTATCGAGCCCGCCCTCGCCGATCGCGGGCTCTGCTTTGTGTATGACTATCCCCCGTCGCAGGCGGCGCTGGCGCGCTGCCGCAATCGCGGCGGACAGCGCGTCGCCGATCGTTTCGAGTTGTATGTCGACGGTGTGGAGCTGGCGAACGGCTACCGGGAACTGCTTGATCCCCTGGAGCTTGTGCGCCGCTGCGAGGCAGACAACGTGCAGCGTGCCGCTGGCGGACTGCCGGTGCGTGAACTGGACCCGCACTTGCTGGCCGCCATGCAGGCGGGCCTACCCGATTGCAGTGGCGTTGCTCTGGGTGTGGATCGCCTGCTGATGTGCCGGCTCGGGAGCGCGGCAATCGCCGAGGTGCTGGCCTTTGACTGGACGCGCAGCTAGGGCTGCAGCTGGCGCAGAAGCTAGAGCTCCCCAAGTTCCACATCAATGATCGCCGGCCCGTAGCCGTCGATGAACTCCTGCGGCAGGCGACGCGGTCTGCCCGAACTGATTTCAATGCAGGCGAAGCGTACCTCCCCGCGCAACAGCGTTGTTCCATCGCTCACGCGGCGTATCTGGAAGCGACGGGACATGCTGAGCCGCCGGTCCCATTTGACAATCCAGGTAGCCGTTTCTATGGTTTCGTTCAGGTAGGATGCCTGCAGATAGCGGTAGCGTGCCTCCACCACTGCCATGGCGCGGTCGAGACGGCGATAGGAATCCAGAGGCAGTCCCAGGGCTGCGGAATGTTCCCAGGAAGCCTCTTCACACCAGCGCACATAAACCGTGTTGTTGGTGTGCTGCAGTTCGTCGACATCGCGACCTGCGACCACGCTGCGGCGCAGGAATGGTTCTGCATAGTCCCAGTCATCCACCCGGTACTGCCCTCAGGCGGCAGCCGGCTCGGCGTCTGCGGGTGTCTCCAGAGGCTTTTGGGCGATTCCGGCAAAACCGTAGATGACGGCTATTATCGGGCATACAAAATTGAAAATTGCGAACGGTGCATAAGACACAGTGGCAACGCCGAGGGTTGCCGCCATGTAGGCCCCACAGGTGTTCCAGGGGATCAGGGCCGAGGTCAGAGTGGCCGAATCTTCCAGGGTGCGCGACAGGTTCAGCCGCGACAGTCCATAGTCCTCGTAAGCATCGCCGTACATGCGGCCCGGCAGGGCAAGGGCCATGAACTGATCGGCGGCCAGTACATTGGTACTTATGCAGGTGGCAACGGTTGTGGCGATTAGCGAGCCGGTGCTGTGCACCATGCGCATGGCCACACGCAGCCAGTAATGGAGGATGCCGGTGCGCTCCAGTATGCCGCCAAAGCCGAGGGCACAAATAATCAGCCACACGGTGTTTAGCATACTGCTCATACCGCCTTTGCTCAGTAGCGCATCCAAAAACTCATTGCCGCTGTTTGCCGTGTAACCGTCGAAGAGAGCGATCCACACGCCTTTCAGTAGCGACATGGCTCCCGAATGGTCATTGCTGCCGGCCAGTTGCATTACCGCCTGCGGCTGAAACAGTACCGCAAATACCGCGCCGGTCAGTGCACTGATAAGAATGGCCGGGTAAGCGGGGAAGCGCTTATAGACCAGGAATAGCATCAGCAACAGAGGCAGCAGCAGGTGCAGGCCGATCTGGAACTCCTGTTGCAGGCTGTTCTGTAGTTCCGCTATCTCTTTAGGAGTGCTGGAACCGCTTCCGCCGATCAGCGAAAACACCAGTAGGGCGATCGCGAAGCTGGGCACGGTGGTCCACAGCATGTGGCGGATATGCTCGAAGAGGTCCACCCCGGTAGATGCGGCGGCCAGGTTGGTGGTGTCCGACATGGGCGACAGCTTGTCGCCAAAATAGGCGCCGGACACAATGGCCCCTGCGGCGATCGACGGCGACAGGTCGAAGCTGCCGGCGATGCCCATAAGGCCGATGCCCAGGGTGCCGGCAACGGTCCAGGAGCTGCCCACGCTAATGGCGACGACGGCGCAAATTACCGAGCTGGCGGCGTAGAAAATGCCCGGATGGAGAATCTGCACACCGTAGTAGATCATGGTCGGCACGGTGCCAGCGAGAATCCATGTGCCGATCAGCATGCCCACGGCCAGCAGGATCAGGGTGGGCCCGAGGCCGACACCAATACCGTCGATGATGCCTTCCTGTGCACCGCGCCAGGCGATACCCGTGCGCTGACCTACCAGCGCTGCGACACCCGTTGCCAGCACCAGCGCGATCTGGTTCGCGCCGTAAGACGCATCGGCACCAAACAGATACACGGATAAAGCCAGCATGCAGATGAGCAGCACGATAGGCGCGGCGGCGAGGGCGGGTGTCAGGCGGTCGTTGGCATTTCGGGTTCGGCTCACGGCGGATGACTTGTGGCGGGGAAGCTGTGAGCATGCCGTAAAAGGTCGTTCCGGTACAGGGATGACTTAACTGGGGAGAATAGGGGATGGCGGTGTGAAGAACGATCGCAAGGCCCTTGCCTTTGGTCTGGGCGCCGTACTCTTCTGGTCTACGGTGGCCACAGCCTTCAAGCTCGCGCTCGCTGAGCTGACGGTGCTGCAGCTGCTCATGGTGGCGATCTGTACTTCGGCGCTTGCGCTGAGCGCTGTTTTTGCCTGGCAGGGCCGTCTGTCGGAGCTGTTCGCAAGTCTGGCCGATACGCCGCTTGCCTATCTCGCGATGGGCGGCCTCAACCCGCTGCTCTACTACGGCATGGTGCTCAGCGCCTACGATCTGCTGCCCGCACAGCAGGCGCAGACGATTAATTACACTTGGGCGATTACCCTGGCGCTGCTCTCGGTGCCGGTTCTCGGCCATCGGCTCGCCCGGCGCGACTGGGTTGCTGTTGCCCTGGGCTACCTGGGGGTGGTGATTATCGCCACCGAGGGCGATCCGCTATCGCTGCAGTTCACCAGTGTCCCGGGTGTTGTGCTGGCTCTTGCCAGCACCTTGGTGTGGGCTGCCTTCTGGCTGCTCAATGCGCGGCGCGAACAGGATGCGGATATTGCGCTCGCCGGGTACTTTATCTGCGCTGCACCGATTTCCCTAGCGCTCTGCCTGACCCTGGGTGGTGGCCTGCCAGCCCCGGGCCTGGGCCTGGCCAGCGCCGTGTATGTGGGCTTCTTCGAGATGGGATTTACCTGGCTGCTGTGGTCCAGCGCCCTGCGCTACGCCAGCAACGCCGCGCGGGTCGGCAACCTGATTTTTCTGGCGCCGCTGCTCTCCCTGGGGCTTATCGCAGCAGTACTCGGCGAGACGATTCACCCGGCGACGCTCATTGGCCTCGCCCTGATTGGCCCCGGTATCATTTTTCAGCAGCGCGGTGCGGACGCTAAACCTCAGTCGCCAGAGCGATAGCCCGGCTTGGCGAAAGCCAATTGCGCGGTCCCGATAATGCGCTCGCGGAAACCGCCTTCGCAGTAGCACAGATAGAACTCCCACATACGAATGAAGCGGTCGTCAAATCCCATGGCTTGCACGGCGTCCAGCTGTCCCATGAAACGCTGGCGCCAATGCGTCAGCGTTATCGCGTAATCTGCCGTAATATCGCGCAGGTGCACCATCTGCAAATCCGTATCCGCCGCTATATGCTCCGCGATCACCTGGAGTGAGGGTAGACAGCCGCCCGGGAAAATATAGCGTTTGATAAAGTCCACGGAGCGGCGGGCCTGCTCGTAGCGGTGATCAGTGATGGTGATCGCCTGAATCACCATCTTCCCCGTGGGCTTCAACAGCTTGCTGCAGCACTGGAAATAGCTGCTATAGAAGTCGTGACCCACGGCTTCGATCATCTCAATGGATACCAGCTTGTCGTACTGGCCGGTGAGGGCCCGGTAGTCGTCACACAGCAGGGTGATCTGATCCTGCAGGCCCAGTTCCGCAACACGCTGCTTCGCGAATTCGTACTGTTCCCGGGAAATAGTGGTGGTGGTGACGCTACAGCCGTAGTGAGTGGCCGCGTGGATAGCCATGCCGCCCCAGCCTGTGCCGATCTCCAAAAGATGATCCTCGGCGCTCAGCTCCAGCTGCCTACAGGTCTCATCGAGCTTTTCGACAGAGGCTGTCTCAAGGCTTGCGGCACGGTCGTCGAAGACGGCGGAGGAGTACATCATGGTCGGGTCGAGGAACAACCGGAAAAAGTCATTTCCCAGGTCATAGTGTGCGGAAATATTGCGCCGCGACCCCTCGTGGGTGTTGCGGTTCATGGCGTGAGCAATACGCAGTGCCAGCTTTGTGTACCAGTGTTGGCTGGACTGCATGGATTGCATGCTTTCCATGTTGGCACTGAATAGCCGGGTGACTTCCGTGAGATCCGCAGAGGACCAGTCGCCGTCGATGTATGCCTCTCCCGAGGCGATCGTACCCCCCATCAGCACCTTCCCATAAACCGCGCGGCTGTGGACGACGATCTCTGCCTGCGGTTCGCCGGCGACATCCGGCGTGCCGAAGTGATGCGTGTCATCACCATCGTGGATGGTCAGACTGCCCACGCGGATGTGCGAGAGTACACGCAGCATAAAACGCCGGGGAAGATCACCCTTGCGCAGGCTGTTTATCTGCGGCAGCAGCGGTATCCGGCTAACACTGACCTCATTCATTAACTTGCTCCCGATTCAATGCGGCTTCCCGGATGCGGGTGATAGGGGATCCGCTTTAAGAAAAGTTTCAGGGCCTGCCAGTAGATAGCCAGGCCGACCTTTGCGGTCATCAGGGGGAACTGCCAGAGCACCCGGTTGAGTGACTTGCCACTGATGGGTTCCGCTTGCAGGGCCAGCGTGGCGTCAAACACACACCCCTGCTCTGCGTGATTTTCCAGATGGATTGCGAGGCGCTCCCCGGGCTTGTTACTGCGCCAGGAATACTGCATGGCCATGGGGTTGAAGGGTGATACGTGGAAGGCTTTGTCAAAATCCTGACGTAGTACACGCTGACCTTCCTGCCCACGCAGGACGTAGCTGTGCCGCTCGTTCCATGGCGTATTGGTGACTTCAGCCACCAGGAACTCCAGCCGTGTTTCATCTTCACTGAAGCAGTAATAGCAGGCCAAAGGATTTATCTGAATGCCGAAGTAGCGCAGATTGGCGAGGAGGTAGATCGGCCCGGAATGCTGTTCCCCGGTTTTCTCGCGAATGTTCCGACGCACCTCGTCCTCCAGCGGCAGCGCAGGGTCTCCGAGAAAGTCAGAACGAAGAAAACGGGCTGGGGCGAAGGCCCCCCGCGACCACAGCCGGCTCTGTGCGAGCACTGCATCAATCTCGTCCAGTCGCAGGTAGGGCATAAACACGCGATAGCGAAACGCGTGCTTCTTTGGCAGGTGCCTGCGATGGCGCAGTGTTCCGCAATAAAGGCGCGATTTCATGCGGCCTCGCGATCCAGGGAACCAATCCCCCGGGCTACCCGCAGGGCGCTGACCACGCCGTCTTCATGGAAGCCGCTATGCCAATAGGCACCGCAGTACCAGGTGTTCTGTTGTCCGTTTATCTCGGACTGGCGCTGCTGCGCCGCTATGCCCCGAAGGCTGAAAACCGGGTGATCGTAACGAAAGCGCCCGAGAATCTTGTGTGGGTTGATCGAATCTGTGTCGTTGAGGGTGACGCAGAAGGTCTCCGGAGCCTCAATGCCCTGCAGGATATTCATGTTGTAGGTGACCACCGCGCGGGATTCATCCACGCCCAGGCGATAGTTCCAGCTCGACCAGGTTTTGCGGTTCTTTGGTAACAGACGCGTGTCCGTGTGCAGCACCACATCGTTGCCCTGATAGGGCAGGGCGCCCAGAACCTCGCGTTCGGCGGCGCTGGGGCTTTCCAGCATCGCCAGGGCCTGATCTGAGTGTGTGGCGATAACGACCTGATCGAAGCGCTGCTCCTGGCCATCGCCCAGCACCAGCGTTACTCCGCCTGGACCCCGGCGTATGGCCTGCACCGGGGTGCTCCGGTGAATACGCTGTTCAAAACGATGGCAAAGCGGCGCAATGTATTCCCGTGAGCCGCCCTCGATGACCCGCCACTGCGGGCGATTCTTGATTGAAAGCAGGCCATGGTTTTTGAAGAAGCGCACAAAAAACTGGATCGGGAAGTCCATCATACTGGCACTGTCCGATGACCAGATGGCTGAGCCCATGGCGATCAGGTAGTCGCGGCGAAAACCTTCGCTATAGCTGTTGCGGCTCAGGTAGTCGCCGAGGCTTTCCTCATCGCTGAGGTGGCCGTTCTCGAGGTCCAGCAGGCTTTCGCGATTGAAGCGCAGAATATCCCGCACCATCCTGAGGAAACGCGGGGATATAAGATTGCGTCGCTGGGCAAACAGGGCATCGATGCTGCCTCCGGAATATTCGAGCCCGCTTTGCTCATCGCGCACACTGAAGCCCATGGCGGTGGGCTTGCTGCCGATGCCGAGCTCGTCCATGAGGGCGATGAAATTCGGGTAGGTCCAATCATTGAAGACGATGAAGCCGGTGTCTATGGCGAAGCGGCGGGTGCCGAGTTGCACGTCCATGGTCGCCGTATGACCGCCCAATCGCTTGCTACTTTCGAAGACGGACACCGTGTGCTGCTCGCTCAGGTAATGGGCGCAGGCGAGGCCTGAAATACCTGATCCGATAACTGCTACCTGCACTGAGTGACCTCTTTTAACGGTTCTGCTGTCTGCGGATTCGCTCGCCTCAGAGGAACCTTTATCCGGAAATTACGCGAATTTGCGCTCGCTGGATCAGGGTGCCAGCGTAAAACCGTTGCCTTGCTGATCTACCCGCAGCGATCGGGCGTATACTAATTGAAATCGAGCTTGGGGGAGCAGCAGGTGGACGATGGCAGAGATAAAGATGCCACTGCAGACGGTATTACAGGGGGTGCCTGGACAATACCGGTAGGCCGGCGGACGGACGAGTGGAGCGAGTGTCTGGTAATGATCGCCGAAAACCGGGACCGGGCAGCTTATACCCGCTTTTTCAGGCATTTTGCGCCGCTGATAAAGGCCTTTGCGCTGGCCGGTTCAGCAATGTCGGCGACCCATGCGGACGAGCTTGTGCAGGAAGTAATGATAAAAGCGTGGCAAAAAGCCGCTGCTTTTAATCCGGAAAAGGCCGCAGCTAGTACATGGATATATACGATTGCCCGAAACTGCCGTACAGACATGTTTCGGCGCCTGCAGAAGTTTGATACGCCCCTCGCGGCGGAAGATTTCAGCGCGGATCAGGAGCACGAAGAGCCGTTCATGCAGCTGCAGACGCGGCGCAGCTCGGAGCGCGTTCGAGACATGATGAAGAACTTGCCTGCGGATCAGATGCAGATCCTCGCCAAGGTCTATATGGAAGGAAAGTCGCACGCAGAGGCGGCCGGAGAGCTCGATTTGCCGCTCGGTACCGTGAAGTCGCGGGTGCGACTGGCGATTCAGAAGCTGCAGGTACAGTTTGAAATATCTCGCGAAGGTACTCGCGAGCAGGGACATCAGGGATAGCAGGGACAAGAGTATAGGGTTATGGTTAAGCATCATCCGGAACTGGATATTTTGACGGAACACGCTGCGGGAAGCCTGCCGCTTGCACAATCTGCATGCGTTTGTGCACATCTTGATTACTGCGAGAGCTGTTCCCGTACTGTCGCTCAGCTACACACGGTCGGCTCGGCTTTGTTTGAGGGACTCGATCCTGAGCCCGTGGGAGATGCGATGCTGTATCGGGTTCTGGCGCGCCTCGACGAAGAGGCTCCGCTCAGCTATCAGCGACCGACAGCAGTTCCCCGGGACGGCACCCCAGCTTTGCTGCGACGGCTTATGCGCGGTGATTTCAGTGACCTCGTTTGGAAGAAGGTCACCGATGCCCTGAGCACTACCCATATCAAGACAGGTGATCCGCACTACGAATTTTCACTGCTGCATATCCGGGCTGGTGGCGAAACCCCGGCCCATGACCACCACGGTTCGGAGATGACCCTGGTCTTGCAGGGTGGGTTCAGCGATGACTACGGCGATTACCACGCCGGAGATTTTATCCACCGCGTCTGTAGCCATGTTCACGCGCCGCGGGCCTTTGCTGGCGAGGACTGCATCTGTCTTGCAGTGCTCGATGCTCCTCTAAAGTTCACTGGTTGGAAGCATCGCTGGATGAACCCCTTCATGCGTCTGCAGGCAGGCTGACAGCGCACCGTTTACTGATTCCTGTCCCACCTGGCCATTTCATCCGGGCGCCGGTGTCCCAAAGTCCGAGTTCTAAGACCAATACGGCTGTGCTAAAGTTTGCGCCCCAGCAACTGGGGTGTACCACAATCCGCAGCGTCTGATCCCGCCTATAGGGGCGTGATAGGCAGATTCTGCGTCGTGGCTCGACTGACTAATTAAA
This sequence comes from Halieaceae bacterium, assembly GCA_047635315.1. Classification (GTDB taxonomy): domain Bacteria; phylum Pseudomonadota; class Gammaproteobacteria; order Pseudomonadales; family Halieaceae; genus Congregibacter. Next base: position 11,338 of record JBLIIW010000038.1, read on the forward strand.
CAGGGTGAGGAGACATGGAGCTAGCTGTTCCAAGGGAATTACATCCCGGTGAAAATCGCGTTCCCGTTACGCCAGACACGGCCAAAAAGTTGGTGCGTCTCGGGGCAACGTTAAAAATCGAGGCCGGGACTGGCCTGGGCAGTGGCTATCAGGATGCTGATTACGCTGAGGCCGGTGCGGAAATTGTTAGCGACCGGAAGGCCCTGTTAGGGTCTGCGGATATGCTTCTGCGCCTGCGCAAACCGGCGCTTGAGGAAGTTGCGCTGATGAAGCGTGGCTGCATTCATATCAGCTATCTCGACCCCTTCAATGAACACGACCTGGTAGGCGCTTTCGCGGAGGCGGGTGTCACGGCTGTCAGCATGGAAATGATTCCACGCTCCACGCGCAGCCAGAAGATGGACGCACTCAGTTCCCAGGCAAACCTGGCCGGCTATGTCATGGTGATACAGGCGGCCTCCCGTCTGCCGCGTATCTTTCCGATGATGATGACGCCCGCTGGCACCCTGAAGCCCGCCAAGGTATTTATTATCGGCGCCGGCGTAGCGGGTCTGCAGGCGATCGCCACGGCCAAGCGCCTGGGTGCCAAGGTAACGGCATTCGATACGCGTGCAGTGGTCGCAGAGCAGGTTCAGTCGCTCGGTGGGACCTTCCTGGAAATAGATCTGGGCGATACGGGGCAGACCAAAGACGGCTATGCACAGGAGTTGAGCCCGGAGCAGATACAGATGCAGCGAGACGCGCAGAAGGCCGTTATCGCCGAATCCGACGTCGTTATTACTACCGCACAGGTCTTTGGCCGCAAGCCGCCCGTGATTGTTACCCGGGACATGGTCGAAGCTATGCAGCCCGGTTCAGTGGTGGTCGATATGGCTGCTGAAACCGGCGGCAATGTTGAGGGTTCGGTTCCCAACGAGGTTGTAGAAATCAATGGCGTGACTGTGGTCGGGGTGGGCAATCTCCCGAACTATGTATCTCGAGACGCCTCGCTGATGTATTCGAATAATCTCTTTAACCTCGTGGAAGACACCTGGAATAAAGAGACTGGCGAGTTCGAGCTCAACCTGGAGAATGACATTCTACGGGGTTGTGTAATCACTCACGATGGTGAAATCGTTAACGAGACCATCAAAAACCTTTTGGCGGGGGGTGCCTGATCATGGATGCCATATTCCTGACGTTTATCTTAATGCTATCGATTTTTCTTGGCTTCGAGCTCATCACTAAGGTACCGGCAACGCTGCATACGCCGCTGATGTCCGGTGCCAACGCCATCTCGGGGATTACCGTCGTGGGTGCGATCGCACTCGCGGGTAATGGCCAGCATGACCTGGCCAACTGGCTGGGTGCGGGCGCCGTAGCCCTTGCGTCGATCAATGTGGTGGGCGGTTACCTAGTGACCGATCGCATGCTTGCTATGTTCAAGAAGAGGGGGAGCTGAGTATGGACGTTCTTTCCTTCCTGATTCAATTCACTTATGTGATCTCTGCGGCCCTGTTTATCTATGGCCTGAAGCTCCTCGGTTCCGCAGCTACCGCCCGGCGCGGCAACGGCCTGTCGGCTGTTGGTATGCTCCTGGCCATCGTGGCAGCTCTGCTCGATCAGGGCATTGTTGAGTATCAATGGATTCTCGCAGGCATGCTGGTGGGCGGTGCAATCGGCGCTGCGGCGGCGCGCCTTGTGCAGATGACATCCATGCCCGAGATGGTGGCGCTGTTCAATGGCTTCGGTGGTATGGCGAGCCTGCTGGTGGGGGCCGCGGCGGTCAGCGGCGACGCCAGCGTGTTTACGCTGGTGACTATTGCCCTTTGCATCCTCATTGGCGGCGTCACCTTCACCGGTTCTCTGGTTGCCTGGGGCAAGCTGAGCGAGACTATTTCCAGCGGCGCCGTGCGCTTCCGCGGCCAGCAGATTGTGAATAGCCTGATTATTTGCGGTGTTTTTGCCAGCGCCTGGATGTTCAGCCTCGATCCCGAGGCAACGCGTTGGCTGGTAGTCATGATCGTTCTGGCTCTGGTCTTCGGTATCATGGCCGTTATTCCTATTGGCGGGGCCGATATGCCGGTGGTGATTTCCCTGCTGAACTCCTACTCGGGTCTGGCTGCCTGTGCGGCAGGCTTTGCCATCAACAACAACATCCTCATCGTGGCGGGATCTCTGGTAGGTGCCTCCGGGATCATCCTGACGCAGATCATGTGCAAAGCCATGAACCGCTCACTGTCCCACGTGCTGTTCAGCGGTTTTTCCAGCGTGAGCAGTGAAGAGACAGTGGTGGAAGGCGAAATAAAGCCAATCTCCGTCGAAGACGCCTACTACATACTCGAAGCTGCGACAAATGTAGTGATCATCCCGGGATACGGAATGGCCGTGGCGCAGGCGCAACATGTCGTTAAGGAGTTGACGGAGTTGCTGGAGAAGAATGGCGCTGAAGTGAATTTTGGCATCCACCCGGTGGCCGGCCGCATGCCCGGACACATGAACGTGTTGCTGGCGGAAGCTGACGTACCTTATGACCAGCTGCTGGAGATGGACGATATCAACCGGCGGATGGAGTTGGTGGACGTTGCGATCGTTATCGGCGCCAATGATGTAGTGAACCCCGCTGCTCGGGATGTTGAGTCTTCACCCATCTACGGCATGCCGGTGATTAATGTTGATATGGCGCGCACGGTTTTCGTACTCAAGCGTTCCATGGCCTCAGGTTTCGCCGGCATCGAGAACCCCCTGTTCTACAAAGAGAATACGCGGATGCTGTTCGGTGATGCCAAGCAGTCTATCGCCGGTCTGGTGCGGGAGCTGAGCAGCAACTGATGTCGGCAAAAAAAGCCGGTCCCTCCCCGGAGCCCATGTCCCTGCACGCCTTCGCGGAACAGTACCAGACTGACTTGCCCGAAGCGCCCATGCTGGGCACCCTGCGCGCCGAGCACCGGCATATCGCCAGCGTGCTCGCGCTGCTTTCTGATCATATCAACGCCATCGAGCGCAGTGAGCTGGTGAACACTCACGTGATCTACGAGATCATGGATTACATGGTCACCTGGCCGGATCGTTTTCACCATCCGCGTGAGGATTTGATCTATGCCTATGCGGCGGAAGTCGATCAGGGGCTGGCCGAAGACCGCCGTCGCCTGGAACACGACCACGATGAGATGGCTAAACGGGGTAAGGCTCTTCTGCAGTGTATTGAAAAGTGGCGGCGCGGCGACGCCAGCGGTGTGGAGCTGGTCAAACTGGGCCGGGAGTATGTGCAGAACAGCTATAGGCACATGAGTTTTGAGGAGCAGGAAGTGTTCCCGGCGATAGATGCGGTGCTGAGCCGCGCTGACTGGCGGGAACTGAGCGCCGACGATCAGCTCAAGCCCGTGGGCGACCCGGTGTTCGGCCGGCGTGTGCAGCGCGAGTTCCGCAATATGGCCCGCAAGTTGCGGCGCAGCCTGCGCCGTGGTGTTGAGCATCGTGCGGTAGCCGAGTGGGTCAGCACCGAATCGTTGCTGGAGGCCTACGAGGTCGTCAGCATGGCGTGGCAGGGCGGTCGATCCGTGACCCGGGATCAGCTGCTCAAAGGGCTGCGGGAAGCCGGCTACATCGCCCTGGATTCCCCTCTTCGGGCACCGTTTCTGTGTACCGCCAACAACACGCGCCTCACACTGGAATGGCTGGATGAGCTACAGGGGATCTATAAAGATGCTGGGGTAGATCTGCTCCGGATCAACCGCGAGCGCCGGGATCGACTGCGCCTTTTACATCGCGCGGACAGTCCCTGAGGCCTGCCTAGGCGGCGCTCTCCGTTCTAAACTGCAGTCGGGCCAGGCGCGCGTATAGTTCACTGCTCCCCAGCAGCTCCTCATGGGTGCCGGTAGCAACCACGCGCCCCTCATCCAGCACTGCGATACAGTCCGCATCGCGAATTGTGGCGAGTCGGTGAGCGATAATGACTGTCGTGCGCTCGTGCATCAATTCCGCGATGGCCTGTTGTACGTGGAACTCACTTTCCGCATCGAGGGCGCTAGTGGCCTCATCAAGCAGCAGTATGCGCGGGTCTTTGAGCATCGCCCGGGCCAGGGCAATACGCTGGCGCTGCCCGCCTGAGAGTCGTACGCCCTGTTCGCCCAGATCACTGTCATAGCCCTGCGGAAGGGCCTGGATGAACTCCTGCGCGTGGGCCCGATGCGCAGCTTCCTCGATCTCCGCCTGGCTCGCCTGGGGGCGGCCATAGGCTATGTTGTAGCGCACGCTGGCACTGAACAGCGTGGGCTGCTGTGGAACGATCGCAAGCTGCTCACGAAGCTGCGCCAGCGGAATGTTGCGGATATCCACACCATCCAGCTCGATGGCTCCGGAGTGGGGGTCGTAAAAGCGCTGTAAGAGCTCGAAAAGCGTCGACTTTCCCGCCCCCGAGGGCCCGACCAGCGCCAGGCTTCTGCCGGGCGCGATGCGCAGGTTGATCCGGTTCAGGGCCAGCGTATCGGGTCGCGTCGGGTAGTTGAAACACACTTCGCGAAGCTCCATCGCCGGGTTGTCGCTGAGCTGGGCCGGGGTCGCGAAGTCGGGCAACTCGCTGTCTGTGTTGATGAGCTCAAGGAGGCGCTCGGTGGCGCCCGCGGCGCGCTGCAGATCGCCCCAGACCTCCGAAAGCGTCGCAAAACCACTGCCCACCATCACCGCATAGAAGGTGAAGGCAGCCAGCTCGCCGCCGCTAATAGCGCCGCTGATGACGTCCCGGCCACCGGAGTAGAGCATCCCGACCATGCCGCCCATAAGGATAATAATGGCGGCGGCGATGAGCAGCGCGCGCTGACGGACTCGCGAGCGCGCCACCAAGAAAGCCTTTTCGACCTCTGTATCGAACGCTGCGGCCTCGGCCGCTTCGCGGTTGAAAACCTGCACCGTGCGGATGCTCTGGATGATTTCTCCCGCATAGGAGCCCACGCTGGCGACACTGTCCTGACTGCTCGTAGACAGATTGCGAACCCGCCGGCCAAAGATCATTATCGGCAGCAGGACCAGCGGTACCGTGGCGACCACAATCAAAGTGAGCTTGTAATTGGTGATCAGCATCATCACGATCGCGCCGGTCAGCGTGAGGGTGCTGCGCAGGGCCATACTCATGGAAGAGCCGATAATAGTCTGCAGGACCGTGGTGTCGGCGGTCAGGCGCGAGGTGATCTCGCCGGAACGGTTGTCCTCAAAGAAGCCCGGGTGCAGGCGAACGATGTTCTGGAATACGGCACTGCGCAGATCGGCGCTGACCCGCTCCCCGAGCCAGGACACCAGGTAGAAGCGGAAGAAAGTACCGATGGCGATGGCCGTGGTGATGACCATGACCAGACCCACCGCGTCGCCCAGTGCGCTCGGATCATCGCTGCCGAAGCCCTGGTCGATAAGCACCTGAAGTCCCTTGCCCATGGTCAGGGTGGCGCCGGCCGTGAACAGCAGCGCGCCAGCTGCCGCCAGCAGGCGCCAGCGATAGGGCTTCAGGCGACCGACCAGCGCGCGCAGCGGTCGGGTTGATTCCCCGGCGGCCCCACTTACGGTGCTCAGGAGTCGGCCCTCCCTGGCGGTAGGGCGATGCTGCCTTTGAGCGCTGCTTTTTCCATCTCGCTGTAATCGGGAAAGGGCGCCCTTTCCTCGTGCTGCCATTGTTCCAGCTGTGCTGTCACGGTCGCCATCTGCTCCTCATTGGCCTGTTGAAAATCGCGCAGTTGCAGTATCTGCCCCGGTCCGCTGAATGCGGCTCCCGCGTTGTGTACCCGTTCGATCAGGCGCAGGTTTAGATCTTCTGCTACGGCGAGAAAATACTGGTAGTCCGTGGTGCTGACATGGGCGTCGATGCGGATGATGGCATTGGCGGCCACGATCTTTTCCAGGCGGATACTGACCGTTGCCTGCAGCACGTCTGCATGCGACAGGAACAGCTCGCGTAAGCGACCGAGGATCAGCCGCAGCTGATCGGCGCTGGTCATCTGCAGTTCCACCTGCTGGAAATACCGGATGCGATCCCGGCGGCTGAAATTTTCCACTTCCACCGACGCGAACACGGAGTTGGGCACGGCCAGCATCGTCCTGTTGAGGGTGCGGATCATGGTGGAGCGCAAGCCTATTTCATCGACCACGCCGACAATGCCCCCGAAACGGCAGACATCTCCGGGGTTCACCGGCCGTGCGGTATACAGCGTGATGGCGCCAATTACGTTCTCGAGGGTTCTCTGCGCTGCCAGCGCCACCGCCAGAGACCCGACCCCAAGGCCTGCGAGAATCGTCGACATGTTGTAGCCCGCGCGATCGGCCCAGACCAGCCCGATAACCAGTAGCACCAAGAGTTTGACGATGGTTGTGAAGGGCTTCAGCAGAGCCACGTACTGCAGGTTGCCGATACTTTCCAGGCGCCGGATCTGGTAGTCGCGAAGCAGCGATATGCCGCCCAGAAGAAGAATCGAGAAAGCGATGTAATCGATACCTGAGGAATTCAGATAGACCCTGGTGGTCAGGGACAGCGCCAGTTGATCCATAAGCGCGCGCAGCACGAGCACAAAGATAAAGAGCTTCAGGGGCACGCTGAAGAAGCGTTTTATACCCAGGGGAAAGCGGTTGGGCACACGCAGTGCCAGGAACAGTAGCAAGCGGCTCAGCAGGCCCGCCATAGGCCAGGAGACCAGCACGAACAGAGCACAGGCGATCAGCTGCCAGCTCGCCATGCCCGCAAAAGTATAGGCAGGCAGGCGTCGCTCCAGCCACACGGCAATAGGCCCATAGCCCAGATCCTCCCAGAGTTCGGGTAGGCGTGCGACGGTAGCGTTGGATACTTTCCAAAGCTTTCCGCCCTCGCCATCGGGAATGCGCTGAATAAATACCGGAACGCTCTCCCCGTCATCTTTGACGATCACCCCCAGCAGATCCCGGTAGCTGGGTAATTCATCGTTCTGGTGTCCTTCCGGCTGATCGCTTATTGCCGAGAGGTCGAGGATGTTCTGTTGGCTCCAGATGATGCCCAGGGCCTTGGCCAGGTCAGCCGCGGGCCAGTCACCGAATTCCTCTGGCAGATAGCGCATGTCCAGATACTTGCCGGCTTCCTGGAATTTTCCGCTTCTTGCGGCATCACCGAGCAACAGGGCTAGCTGCATGGGAGTGCGCGGCGCTGCGGCCAGCTTGCGAAGTTCCCCGGCCTTTTCCCTGATGACCTCATCGGTATTCTTTTCATTTTCGAGGATATTGCGGATGGTCGTTTCATCCGCGGCGTCGACGATTTCGACCGACGATTCTTCTTCAACGGATTGAGCGAAGGAGCTGCCCGGGAAAAGCAGCGCGGACAGCAGAGCAAGCAGCACAGGGAAACGGCTCATAGGCTTGCCTATTCGAATTGAGTGCAGAAGAGAGCGCAGTGTAGCAGCGTCAAAGAGCGGGGTAACAAACGTGTTTGTCTGGTTTCAGCTCGCTTCCTCTTGCTCCTTGCGCCTGATAAAGATCTTACCGGCGAAGACGCCCGCTTCGAAGAGCAGCCACATGGGGATGGCCAGCAGCGACTGCGAAATGACGTCCGGTGGCGTCAGCAGCATACCGAATACGAAGCAGCCAACGATGACGTAAGGCCGCTTCCTGCCGAGGTCCTCGGGTGTTGTTATGCCTGTCCAGATGGCAAGAAATGCGGCAATCGGTATTTCGAATGCGATGCCAAAGGCGAAAAACAGCTTGAGGACGAAATCCAGATAGCTATTGATGTCGGTCATGATGGTCACGTCTGCAGGACCGATGCTGGTGAAGAATGCGAAGATCAGCGGAAACACCACGAAATAGGCAAAGGCTGTGCCCAGGTAAAACAGAATCACACTGGAGGCCAGCAGCGGAACCGCAAAGCGTTTCTCCTTACGATACATACCCGGTGCTACGAAAGACCAGATCTGATACAGGAGATACGGTATGGCCAGGAACAGGGCGGTAAATAGTGTCAGCTTGAAGGGTGTCAGGAAGGGCGATGCCACCTCCGTTGCAATCATGCTTGAGTCTTCCGGGAGCAGGGAGCGCAGGGGTTCGGAGACGAAGCCGTAGATTTCGTTGGCAAAGGGAAACAATATGATGAAGATGATAAGCACCGCGAGAATTGCGCGCAGGAGTCGGTCGCGCAGCTCTGTCAGATGCGCGATCAGCGGCAGGGGCTGGTCCTCAGGTGCCTCAGTCACGCGCAGCAGGATCCTTGGGGTCGGCGGGCTCTACAGGCGGCTCTTCGGGGTCGGCTGAGGGTGCTGGCAAACGCTCGTCCAAGGGCTCGTCCAAGGGCTTGTCGAGGGGCTTGTCGAGGGGCTTGTCGAGGGGCTGGCTGAACTTTCGACCCAGTGCCTGGGTCTCTCGGCGCAGCGTATCACCAGTGTCCTTCAGGTCGCGAAGGACCGCGTCATTGTGCAATTCCTGCTGTACTTCCTGCTTGATATCATTGAATCCGCGGCGCAGTCGGCTCAGCCACGCGGTGGACGTACGCACTGCGTCGGGCAGGCGTTCGGGCCCGATCACGAGTAGCGCTACAACGCCGATGATCAGCAGTTCGGCGAAGCCGATATCAAACATGGTGGTTTAGCTGTCCTGCCTGTCCTGTTGCGCAGTACCGGATGCGTCCTTGCGGGCCATCGCGTCGTCCTCGCCGGATGCCGGCGAATCGTCTCCGCTACCCTTGCCGCCATCCTCCTGCATACTGCTTCTAAAGCCCTTCACGGCACTGCCCAGGTCCGCGCCCAGGGTGCGCAGGCGCTTGGTCCCGAACAACATGACTACGATTGCCAGGACAATGAGCAACTGCCAGATGCTGATTCCGCCCAATCCCATTTTCCTTCTCCTTTAATAACCGGCTCAACGCCGAGGTTTTACCAATATGCGCGGTCGCGCTACGCGCTTTTACGCGACGCTTTTTCATCGTGGCCCGACAGGCCAAAACGCTGCTTCAGACATTCTATAACGTCAGCGGAAGAGAGCTCTTGTTGAGCCAGCAGCACCATGCTGTGAAACCACAGGTCCGCGACTTCGCCGACCAGGGCTTGCCGGTGGGTCTCGTCGCCGGACTCACTGTCTTTGGCAGCGAGGATCACCTCGGTGGCTTCTTCCCCGATTTTCTCGAGAATCCGGTTCAGGCCGCTCTCGTAGAGGCTGGCCACGTAAGAACTCTCGACGCTCGCGCCGCGCCGGTCCGCGAGAATGCCATCCAATGCGGCCAGCACGTCACTGTTAGTCTGCTCGGTCATACATCTCGTCCGGATCGCGCAGAACCTGATCTGTTACGGCCCAGCTTCCATTCTCAAGGCGGCGGTAAAAGCAGTGTTCACGCCCTGTATGACAGGCAATCCCACCGTGCTGTTCTACCTGTAGCAGCAGGGTATCGCCATCGCAGTCCAGGCGCAGATCCATCAGTTTCTGCGTATTGCCGGACTCTTCTCCCTTGCGCCACAGGGATTGCCTAGAACGGGACCAGTATACGGCACGGCCCTCGGCGACGGTACAGCGCAGAGATTCTTCATTCATCCACGCCATCATCAGTACTCTGCCCGTTTGCCATTCTTGGGCAATCGCCGGAAGCAGGCCATCTTCATTCCAGCGCAGCTGCTCCAGAAAGCTCGAATCTGTCATCTATTACACCTCGCGGGAGCGGGATTATCGCATATCCGCGCTGGGAAACCCCTTCAGTTTGACCTGCCCGGCCAGCTCAGGCCCACAGCAATGGCGAGCAGAACCCAAGTGATTGCCGGTGCCTCCTGCAGCATCGCACGCAGCGGCGGCAGCGCCGCGCCGGCGGCTATCACGCAGACCATCGCTGCCAGATAGCGGCGCCTGGCCTGTGCTGCACGGCGTTCATGTTGCGCATCGGCAGCGGCCTGTTTCTGCTCAGTCCTGAGCTGCCGGTCGCGCTGGCCCTGCAGGCTCTCCAGTACCGCTTCCGGTAGTTGAGGCAGTTGTTCCAGCCAGTTCGGTGCATGGTGCTGGAGTCGTTTGACCATGCTTTGTGGCGAGTAGCGCTGGCTGACCCAAGTCTCCAGAAAAGGCATAGCCGTGTCCCAGAGGTTCAGCTGGGGGTAAAGCTGGCGCCCGAGGCCTTCAATGTTAAGGAGGGTCTTCTGCAGCAGAACCAGGGATGGCTGTACCTCCATGTCAAAGCGTGCGGCCGTTCGGAACAGATAGACCAGCAGCTGCCCAAAAGAGATCTCGGCGATGGGTCGCTCGAACACCGGTTCGCAGACAGCGCGCATCGCCGACTCAAAATCCTGTACCCGTGTTTCCGGCGGCACCCAGCCGCACTCCACATGCAGTTGGGCGACTGCGCGGTAGTCACGCTTGAAAATAGCGAGCAGGTTGCGAGCCAGATAGTACTGGTCGGACTCGCTGAGGGAGCCGATGATGGCGCAGTCTATGGCGATATAGCGCGGATCAGCCGGGTCAACGGCATCCACAAAGATATTGCCAGGGTGCATGTCGGCGTGAAAAAAGCTGTCGCGAAAGACCTGTGTGAAGAATATCTCTACCCCGCGCTCGGCGAGCAGGCGCAGATTGACCTCGCGCCTGCGGAGTTCTTCAAGATCGGTGACGGGAATCCCGCGGATACGCTCCATCACCATGACGTTGCGACGCGTGTAGTCCCAGAAAACCTCGGGTACATAGAGGAGGTCGCTGTCGCTGAAGTTGCGCCGCAGCTGGGAGGTATTAGCGGCCTCGCGTCCGAGATCGAGCTCATCGAGGATGATCTGCCGGTAGTCCCCTACCACCTCCACCGGGCGCAGCCGCCGGCCGTCGCGGAACCAGCGTTCCACGAAGCGCGCGAGCAGCGCGAGCAGAGCCATGTCCTTGCGAATGGTGGCTTCGATATCGGGGCGTATAACTTTTACCACGACCTCGCGGCCGCTGCCGAGGCGGGCGCTGTGTATCTGCGCGATGGAGGCCGACGCCATGGGCTCCCGGTCGAAGCGCGCGAACAGCCGGTCAACAGAATCACCCAGTGCCTCTTCCACCAGGGCAACGGCAGCGGCGCTGTTAAAGGGTGGCACCTGGTCCTGCAGGCGCGCCAGCTCATCCGCTATATCCGCAGGTAGCAGGTCCCGGCGCGTGGACAGCATCTGCCCGAACTTGATGAATACCGGGCCGAGCTCCTCCAGGGAGCGTCGCAGGCGTTCGCCGCGGCTGGCCGATGAGGCCTGCAGGCGCCAGGGGTTGGCGCGCAACAGTGGAGTCAGAAGCGGATGCCGCGCGGGCTCTGGCAGCAGTTCGTCGAGGCGGTAACGACCGCTTACGCGGGCGATCTCCAGCAGGCGCGACAGGCGTAACATCACGCCTCCCGCAGCCGATCCAGACGCAGGCGGAGTCTCTCCACGCGCTGCGCCAGTCGCTCGCTGCGCTCGTTCAGGGTCTGCACGTCCCGGTAAAAATCCTCCAGCTCAAGGCGCGGCGGGGCCAGGCGTGCTTCCTCGTGGGCAAACTCATCGAGCTGCCGTCGCAGCCTGCTCTGGGCCTGCTGTGTCCAGCCCAGCGCCGCGCGCAGCATTTCTGCCAGCTGGTGCCCGGCGACATCGCCGAGGCGTTCTACCAGAGGCGCTTCCCAATCGATGTCCAGGGTATTGAACACCCGCTGCATATCAATCAGTACCGCGCTGCTGCCCTCTAACTGCAGTCCGCCGTTAATAAGCGCCGCCGCCGGGTCCTCGGCGCGTGCCAACTCGGCAAAATCGCCCGCTGTGCCGTGCACGCGGGTGGCTAGCGGTCCTTCGTGCACACCGCTCAGTAGCAGCTGACCCTGCGCATCACTCTGCAGGTAGACGACCGCCGGGGGGCGTGTGCACTCAATGGCGATAACCTGCCCTTCAAGTGCGCTTAACGCAGCGATGCTATGCGGGGATAGACGAAGCGCGGCATTGATCGCCAGCTCGGCAGTAGCCAGGCCTGCCGTATGCAGCGTGGGGCTGTGCAGTTGTGCCACGCTCAGGCCTTGACGCCGCGGTGTACCGCTACGACGCCACCGGTCATATTGTGATAGTCGCAGCGCGCAAATCCCGCGTCTTCCATCATCTGGCGCAGGGTTTCCTGATCCGGGTGCATGCGTATGGATTCGGCTAGGTATTGATAGCTCTCGCGGTCGCCGGCCACGAGCCGGCCCATGATCGGCAGTACACCGAAGGAATAGACGTCGTAGGCTTTGCTGAGCAGGGGATTGCGCGGCTTGGAAAACTCCAGCACCAGCAATCGGCCACCGCTCTTGAGCACCCGTAGCATGGAGCGCAGGGCGAGATCCTTATCCGTGACATTGCGCAGGCCAAAGGCGATGGTGATGCAGTCGAAGTGCTCATCCGGAAAAGGCAGATACTGCGCATCTGCCTGTACAAACTGCAGATTGCCGGAGACACCCTTGTCGAGCAGCCGGTCGCGACCCACACGGAGCATGCTCGCATTGATATCGGCCAGCACCACTTCGCCCTCGTCCCCGACCATGGGTGCGAATTTGGCTGCGAGATCCCCGGTGCCGCCGGCGATGTCCAGCACATTGTTGCCGCGGCGCACACCGGAAAGTTCGATCGTGAAACGCTTCCAGATGCGGTGCACTCCCGCCGACATAAGATCGTTCATGAGATCGTAGCGACTGGCCACCGAATCGAAGACATCGGCGACCATGCTGGCCTTTTCTTGCCTGTTGACCTCGCGATATCCGAAGTGAGTGCTGTCTTCGTCGCTCATATTGCACGTCCGTGCCCGTGGGATATGCATTGTAGCTTGAAGGCGCTGCTGAAGCAGTGCCAGCTTCCTGTATAGCACTCAGGGCTGGAAGAAGAGTACCTGCGTATCCGGGTCCCGAGATCCACCCGCGTCAGCGAGCGCCTGCAGATAGCCTTCCCAGCGCGATGCCTGCTCGACACAAAGAGTGTGCAGGTAGTCCCAGGCATAGAGCCCGGTGTCGTGGCCGTCATCAAA
>JBLIIW010000039.1:0-23073 GCA_047635315.1 Halieaceae bacterium
TGTTTGATCTACTGGAGGATCCCGGTGATCAGCTGAACCTCTATGGCACGGCGGGCTACGAAGGGATCGAGAGCGACCTGAAGTCACGACTGAGAGCACTGCGTGCACGCTACCAGGTGCCGGAGGAAGACCCTGAAGTGCCCTGGTACCACGGGCCCGCGGTCAGGTTAATGGAGTGGTGGTTTAAATAGTGCTACTTTCCGATCGCGCCCTCGCACAGGAGTACAACCATGAGCAGCGGTCAGACACCGATAGCATCCGGATTCGATGCCTCGAGCACGGCATCCGACGTATTGAAGGGAGTGAACCTGAGCGGCCGCTTTGCGGTGGTCACCGGCGGTTATTCTGGCCTTGGCTTTGAGACCACCCGGGCGCTCGCCGCCGCGGGTGCCACCGTTCTGGTTCCCGCGCGGCGCATTGCGCACGCGGAATCCGAGCTTGCAGCGCTCGCGGCACTACCGGGCACCATAGAAGTAGACGAGCTCGATCTCGCGGATCTCGGCAGTGTCCGTGCCTTCGCTGAGCGTTTTCTGGCCTCGGGACGCAGTATCGATATCCTTATCAATAACGCCGCTGTCATGGCCTGTCCTGAAACGCGTACATCCAACGGTTGGGAGTCGCAATTTGCGACTAATCATCTGGGGCATTACGCGCTGAGCAACCAGTTGTATTCGGCGCTGACGGCGGACGGCGGGGCGCGCGTTGTGTCACTGTCATCCACCGGTCACAAGCTATCGCCGATTCGTTGGGACGATGTGATGTTCGAGCGCGACACTTATGATAAATGGCTGGCCTACGGGCAGGCGAAAACAGCGAACAGCCTGTTTGCTGTTTACCTCGATGCCCTCGGCAAACGCGATGGCGTAAGGGCCTTTGCTGTGCATCCGGGCGGAATTATGACGCCCCTGCAACGACACTTGCCAAAGGAGGAGATGATTCGTCTTGGCTGGGTCGATGAGCTGGGCAATGTGAACAGCGCGTTCAAGAGCCCGGCACAGGGTGCCAGTACCTCCGTATGGGCGGCGACGTCCCCGCAGCTGGATGGCCTGGGCGGGGTTTATTGCGAAGATTGCGATATTGCCGCGGCCACGGATCCGGAAAGTCCCAGCGCGCGCTACCTGGGGGTGAATGAACATGCGGTGAACGGTGGCAGTGCCCGTCGGCTGTGGGCGTTATCGGCGGAGCTGACTAATGCGAATGCATTTTGAGTGGACTGCCGGGAAGCGCAGCGGTGAGCTGCGATAGCTGAGTGCCGACACGAGCGGGCTCAGACCTGCATCGGCTTCTTTGCGACGATCACTGCGCGACCAAAAGAAAAATACTTATCAAGCCAGTCGGTGTTGATCGCGACGTCGCTGAAGCCAGCGTCCCTGAGGCGCTCAACAATATCGTAGCCATAGGTTCTGAAGCACAGGACGTGGCCGCTGCCCCTGAGATGATCGTCATGGTATTCCGGGGGCAAGAGGTGGATCAGTTCCCCATTGATGATCCTGGCGCGTTCCCGCGTTGCTTCGCTCAGGACTATAGGCACCGTAAATACGGTCAGACCCCCGGGTTTTAGCACCCTGAGCACTTCTTTGAATCCAGCCAGATCATCGCTTACGTGCTCAAAGACTTCCGTGGAGGTGGCGAGATCAAAACTCGCCGTTGCATAGCTCAGTTTCTCAACATTCTGGCACTGCACCTCATCGCGGTATGCGCCGGGCTCCACATCATCGAAGTACTCTGAGACCGTGAGGGCGGCTCCCGATCGGGACAGGAACCGATGTACGGGGCCTCGCGATGACATCTCCCAGACACGGGCACCTTCAAGGTCTGCACAGTATTGCTTCAGCACCGCCCCCAGGGACATATGAGCAGGGCCGGCTCGGCAGCCGGCGCAGCGCACTGCGTGCTCGGTCTTGCTGAGTCGAAGGAGCAGCTGGAAACCACACAGGGGGCAACACTGGGAGCGGAGCGAGAATTCGTTCAGCTTCAGTAACTTCAGGTAAGGCCTGATCTGCATAAGAGCCAGCTGGTGCTCCCTCAGTGGCTCACGGAAGCTTCGTAAGGTGGCGGATCACCCAGTCGGTCAGTCGCGTGGGTAGCAGCGATTTGATGGCGATGAATACGCTGCCCGGGAAAAAGGGCACGACCTGCCGGGGAGACGGATCCGGTAGTTCACAGGCGGCTACGAGCTTGCCGGCGACACTGACCGGATCTGCGCCTTTGGCGTGCAGATCCCTGTGGAAACGCTTCAGGATCTGTAGCTGTGCTGCGTAGGCCGGCGCGTGGTCAATCCAATGCTCGATCTGCTCTTGCTCCAGCGATCCGAAGCGCGTTTTTACAGCACCCGGTTCTATGACTACCACCTGTAAGCCATGGGGACGCAGTTCGTGACGCAGCGAGTCGGAGATGGACTCGACCGCATGTTTGGAGGAGTTATAAGGCCCGAAGAAGGGCATGGTGACCCGTCCGGCCACGGATGACACATTAATGATCCTGCCGCGTCGGCGTTCACGCATAGCGGGCAGAAAAGCCCGCGTTACTCGCACCAGACCGAGCACATTGGTCTGGTATTGCCGCTCCCAGTCCTCGTCGGCAATTTCCTCAAGCGGGCCCACAAGGGCGAAGCCGGCATTGTTGACCAGTACGTCCGGCGCATGCCCATTGAGGGCTTCGGTTACTGCAGCCGCTGCGGCGTTTACCGAGTCAGTATCGGTAACATCCAGGGCAATCGACGTGATGCGGCTGTGTGCGCTGTCCAGCTCAGCCAGCGAAGACTCGTTGCGCCCACAGGCAAATACCTGGTGACCCTTGTTGGCGAGTAATATGGCCGCGGCGCGGCCGATACCCGCGGTGGCGCCGGTAATAACGACGTTAGACATGCTGATATTCTCCCTATCGCGGCCCTAGGCGACGATCGCTTCAATGAGGCAGGGTCCGGGTTTGCCCATGGCCTCGGTAAACTGCGCGGCGAACTCCGCACTGGTAGTCGCGCGCGTGGCGGGCACGCCCAGCCCCTGGGCAATGCTGACGTAGCTCATATCCGGGTTCGAGAGATCCAGCATAGAGAGCGTTTTCTCCGTCGGATCGCCCGCGCCTACCCGCGCCAGTTCCAATTTGAGGATTGCGTAGCTGCTGTTATTGAGCAGCACCACAGTGACATCGGCATTTTCCCGGGCCATGCTCCACAGGGCTTGAATGGTGTACATGGCCGATCCGTCCGCCTGCAGGGCGACGACCTTGCGATCTGGGCAGGCCAGTGCCGCGCCCAGGGCTACGGGCAACCCCTGCCCAATAGCGCCACCGGTCAGGGCCAGCCAGTCGTGGGCGGCGGCATTTTCCGTGAATAGATAGGCGCCAAAGCCACAGGTTGCTCCCTCGTCAGAGACGATGGCATTCTCCGGCAGATGATTGCCGATAATCTGGCCGATAGTCACAGGGTTCAGTGCTTCATCATCTATCGGGTGCTCTATGCGCTGGGTGAGCACGGTGGGTGAGGATTCAACCTGCAAGGCTCTTGCCAGGGCGGCCACTGTGCTGTCGGCGTCCTCGCTGGATTCTGCCAGTGTAATTAACTCGGCATCCTCGGGAATGAGCCAGCTTTCCTTTTCCGGGTAGGCAAAAAAACTGACCGGGGCAGGTGCCCCAAGCAGGATGACTCGATCAAAGACGGCGAGGGCTTCCGTGGCCTGCTCCGCAAAGTAGGGCAAGCGTTGCACTGCGACGCGCCCCGCGCCGCGTTGCAGTCGCGTTGGAAAGGTACTGCACATGAGGGTGATCTTATGTGCTTCGGCGATTGCTCCGAGCGTACGCAGGTTATCCTCGCGCAGGGCGTGACCGCCAAGGAAGAGGCAGATGTTACCGTCGCCACGGATACCAGCGGCACCGCGCGCGATGCGTTGCTCGCCCACTAGCAGGGGCTCGGGACGTGGCAGGGCCGGGGCGGCGGCACTGGCCTCGCTCCAGGCATGGTCTGCGGGCGCAATCACTGTGGCGATCTGCCCGTTGCCTTTCATGGATGCCTGAACAGCCCGCGCGCCGGCCGCCGAGAGATTCTCCGGAGAATCGGCAATCTCTGTCCAATGTGAGCCCCAGCGGGCTATGCCCGGGAGGTTGGACGTGAGCGGTGCATCGAATTGCAGGTGGTAACTGGCGTGATCGCCGACGATATTCACGATAGGGGAGCCTGCGCGACGGGCGTTGTGCATATTGGCAAGGCTGTTTGAGAATCCGGAGCCCAGATGGAGAAGTGTGGCAGCGGGTTTATCGGCCATGCGCGCGTAGCCATCGGCAGCGCCCGAGACAACCCCTTCGAACAGGCAGAGCACTGGGCGAATGTCGTCCGTATGGCCAATGGCGGATACGAGTTGCATCTCCGATGTGCCCGGGTTGGCGAAGCAGATCTCTACGCCGCTTTCGACCAGAGTTTGCAGCAGGGCGTCAGCACCGTTCATGCCAGGGGTCTCCGTTATTTCTTAGGCGGCATGATATGCCATTCTGTGGTTTCTGTGGTTTCTGTGGTTTCTGTGTTTGTCTGGATCGGCGTGCTGGCCTAGAATCGCGACCCTTTGTGAATCACTTTATAAGGCTGTAAGCACATGGCGCTCAATCGACGGTCCAAAAACATCACCGAGGGTGTGCAGCGCGCGCCCAATCGCTCCATGTATTACGGCATGGGCTACAAGGCGGCTGATTTCAAGAAGCCTATGGTCGGCGTCGCGAACTCGCACTCTACGATCACACCCTGTAACTCAGGCCTGCAGACGCTAGCTGACGCGGCCGTGGAGGGTCTGCAGGAAGCTGGGGCAAACCCGCAGATTTTTGGGACGCCGACCATTTCCGACGGAATGTCCATGGGCACTGAGGGCATGAAGTATTCGCTGGTGTCACGGGAAGTCATCGCCGACTGTATCGAGACCTGTGTGGGCGGACAGTGGATGGATGGGGTGCTGGTGGTTGGCGGTTGCGACAAAAATATGCCCGGCGGCATGATGGGCATGCTGCGCGCGAACGTCCCGTCTATCTTTGTTTACGGAGGCACGATTCTGCCAGGTCGTTACAAGGGCAAGGATCTCAACATTGTGAGCGTTTTTGAGGCGGTAGGCGAGCACAGCGCCGGTCGCATCAGCGACGATGATCTGTTGGCCATAGAGCGCAACGCAATCCCGGGCACGGGCTCTTGCGGGGGTATGTATACGGCCAACACCATGAGTTCCGCCTTTGAGGCGCTGGGGCTGAGTCTGCCCTATTCGTCGACCATGGCCAACGTAGAGGCGGAAAAGCGCGAGTCCGCGAAGCAGAGCGCAGTGGCGCTGGTGGAGGCTATTCGACTCGATCTCAAACCCCGGGACATCGTGACCCTCGAAGCGCTGGAAAATGCGGTCGCCGTGATCATGGCGATCGGTGGCTCAACCAATGCTGTATTGCATTTCCTGGCGATCGCACACGCCGCCGAGCTCGAGTTCAGGATTGACGATTTCGAGCGTATTCGCCAGAAAGTACCGGTGCTTTGCAACCTCAAGCCCAGCGGTGAGTATCTGGCCATCGACCTGCACCGGGCCGGGGGGATTCCCCAGATAATGAAAATATTGCTCGACGGCGGACTCCTGCACGGTGACTGCATGACCGTGACCGGCAAGACCATCGCAGAAACGCTGGCAGATGTGCCGTCCAAGCCGTCGGCAGATCAGAAGGTAATTCGTACCCTCGACAATCCGCTCTATGCAAAAGGGCACCTGGCGATCCTGCGCGGCAATCTGGCTTTGGAGGGTGCCGTGGCAAAGATTACCGGGCTCAAGAATCCGGTGATTACCGGGCCTGCCAAGGTGTTCGATGACGAGCAGTCGGGGTTGGATGCGATTCTCGCCGGTAAGATCGTGGCCGGCGATGTGCTGGTGCTGCGCTACCTCGGGCCGCGCGGTGGTCCCGGTATGCCGGAGATGCTGGCGCCGACCGGCGCGCTGGTGGGCCAGGGCCTTGGGGAGTCTGTAGGACTGATTACGGACGGACGCTTTTCGGGCGGCACCTGGGGCATGGTGGTTGGACATGTGGCGCCGGAGGCCTATGAAGGTGGTCTTATTGCGCTGGTGGAGGACGGCGACTCGGTGACTATCGATGCGCACACTCTATCCCTGGAACTGCATGTGGATGAGGCTGAAATTGCGCGCCGGCGCGCGGCATGGGAAAAACCGGCACCGCGTTATACGCGCGGCGTGCTCGCCAAGTTTGCCAACAATGCGGCCAGCGCAAGCCGTGGCGCGGTGCTGGATCTGTACGAGGAATAGGGCGAGAAGGGAAGCGCAGGGGTGGGTCTTGCCCAGATCATCGCCTACTGTGACCTGGTTGCGGTGGGCGTTTTCGCCGTCTCCGGCGCGCTGGCAGCAGCCGAGCGCAGGCTGGATGTAATGGCCTTTATCCTCTTCGGCACCATTACCGGTGTTGGGGGCGGTACCCTGCGCGATCTGCTGCTGCAGCTTCCGGTGTTCTGGATCTCTGACACTCGCTATCTGTGGGTCTGCATTCTTCTGTCAGCGTTCACCTGGTATCTGGCACCGCTAATCAAGGCGCGCTTGCGTCTTCTGCTCTGGGCGGATGCCCTGGGTCTGTCGCTGTTCTGCGTGCTGGGTGCGGCCAAAGCACTGCAAGCCGGGGCACCGTGGGTGGTAGCGATCGTGATGGGGGTGATGTCCGCAACCTTTGGGGGATTGCTACGGGATACGCTGCTGAACAGGGATTCGGTGCTGTTGGGTCCGGAAATTTATGTCACGGCGGCGCTGGCCGGCGCGGCCTGCTATGTGCTGCTGGCCAGCATTCCCGGCGTACCCGAAAGTCTGGCGCTGCTGGCGATGGTGGCGGCACTGGTGCTGCGTGCTGGCGCTCTGCGCTTCGGGTGGCGCTTGCGTTCCTACCGCAGGCTAGGCTCCTGAATTTTTTTGGCCAGCACCTTGTCGCGCAGCTTGTCCTTGTAGAGCTGCAGCCGCGCGCGCAGCTCATCATCGCCGGTGGCGAGCATCTGCGCGGCGAGAATGCCCGCATTGCACGCGTTATCAATCGCTACGGTGGCCACGGGCACACCCGCCGGCATTTGCACAATGGACATCAGCGCATCTTCACCGTTCAGTTTGGTTGCCGATACGGGAACACCGATCACCGGTAGAACCGATAGGGAGGCGACCATACCGGGCAGATGGGCGGCGCCTCCGGCCCCCGCGATAATAACGCGCAAGCCGCGCGCTTCGGCCGTGCGCGCATACTCGAAAAGCTTGTCGGGTGTGCGATGCGCGCTGACGATGTCGGCCTCGCTGGGCACTCCCAGTTCATCGAGAATGGCGATGGCAGCGCGCATTACCGGAAGATCCGAATCGCTGCCCATGATGACGCCTACTTTTGCAACCACTCCTGTGCGCTCCTTTATCACTGCTTTAAAACCGTTCATCATACTGTCGCGTCGTTGGCTAACTGAACGGATTCGAACTCAATGGGGCGGCCGCGGCGACCTGTTCGGTATTCTGCCCGCCTGCTGCCTGGATACTTTCCCAGGATGCAAGAGTTCGGGACAGCGCCTCCTCCGGGCTATCGGCCAGCGCCGTAACATGACCCAGCTTACGCATGAGGCGTGCGGGGCTCTTACCATACCAGTACACGCGACTGCCGATGCTATCCGTAGACTGCCCGGCTGCGGCAGTCCTGTCGCTCTGCTGGAGCGCGCTTGTGCACAGCAGGTTGCGCATGGCAGCGGGCTGCAGCAGACCCGTATCGCCCAGGGGCATACCGCTGATTGCGCGCAGGTGCTGTTCAAACTGCGATGTTCGGCAGGCCTCCAGCGTGTAGTGCCCCGCGTTATGGACCCGCGGCGAAATTTCGTTGATCAGCACCTGTTGCCCGTCGACTACAAAGAGCTCGATGCCAAAAACCCCCACACCATCCAGTGCTTCCACGGCCCGGTGGGCAATCTCAGTGGCCGCTTCGAGAACCGCCGCAGTCTGGGTTGCGGGTGCGCTCACCGTGTCCAGTACCGAATGACTGCTCTCGAAGGTCATGGCTACGGGCCCAAAATGCGCCCGGCTACCGTCTTTTCCGCGAGCTACCAGCACTGCGAGTTCTTCGAATTTTCCCGCGAAGCGCTCGTAGAGCGTGTTGCCGGGCCAGGCTCTATGCAGGTCTGAGGGCTCGCGCAGTAGCTGTACCCCACGCCCATCGAATCCTCCGCGCAGGGCTTTTTGTACCAGTGGGTAACCGAGACGATCCACGGCTTCGCGCTGTTGCTCTGTGGAGCCATCGCTCAGTACAAAGGGCAGGGTGGGCAGTCCCTTGTCTTCAAGCCAGACCTTCTGTAGTGCTTTGTCCTGGAGCAGCGCGATAGTGTCGAGACGTGGGTAGCATTCCACGCTGCCGCGCGCTTCCGCGGCCCGAAGCAAAGCCAGTGCGGGCGCGGGAACGTCTTCACGCTCGTAGGTGATAACGTCGCTCTGCGCGATCAGTGATGCAAGCGCCTCTTCGTCATCCATGCCGCCGCGTATCGCAGAGCTCGCGCGCCGGGCGGCGGGGGCGAGGGGATCTGTTGCCAGTATCACCGTACGCAATCCCAGGGCAGGGGCGGCCTCACAGAGCATCATACCGAGCTGGCCGTCGCCAATAATGCCTACCGTTGTTTCTGCCATAGTGTCGGTCCTGACCTGTGCGCGTAGTTGGGTGCCGGTGCGGCCGTTCAGTCTGCCGGGTCGACCCAGCAATAGTGGCGCGACTTTGCGGCGCGGAAAAAACCGGGGATTCTACCGATTTTATGTCGACGGCGCGCCCCCCCCGGTTGCTACGGCCCTCACTGGTCAGTTTGCGCGCAACTCGCTGTGCTCGCCCGCTCTAAACCAGCCGCAGGCATCGGCAGTTGTCCGTAGACCGCCCGCGGTTTTTTGGCTGACCCAGTTCGTGAGGAATGGCTTCTCCCGGCCGGGCAGCGTCTGATGTTTGGGCTGTCTTTGGGCTATGCCGACGAACAAGCGCCGGCTAATCGATGCCTCACGGCGCGCGCTGTTGTGGATTTGCTGCTAGCCATTCACGACTGAAATCGCGCGCCCGCCCAGGACGCGCCAATTCAGGGGGTGACGAAGTCGACCACCTCGAGATTGAAGCCAGAGAGGGCATTGAAGCGCAGGGGCGAGGACATGAGGCGCATCCGGCGTACATTCAGGCGCTGCAATATCTGCGCTCCGGTGCCAATAATCCGGTAGTTCTGCAGGCCCGGGTTAGCGTCGCCCGTGGCGGGCGACGCCAGCTCCGGGAACGCTTCGATGTCGGCAATCTGTGCTTCTCTGGACCGCTGCTGACCAATTAGTACCACCGCGCCGCGGCCCTCCTGGGCGATGCGGGACATAGCGCGGTGCAGCGACCATCCGCCACCTTCCTCGAGTTGCGTGCCAATGACATCCCGCAGCAGGTCCAGGGACTGCACGCGTACCAGCGTATCTACGTCGGGACTCAGATCACCGACTGTCAGCGCGTAGTGAATGGTGTCATCGATAAGGTCGGTAAAAATGTGTAGCTCGAAGGGGCCCTGTTCCGTCGTGATGCGCTTGCTGGAGGCCAGTTCCACGGACTGTTCGTGCAGGGAGCGATAGGCGATCAGATCGGCAATCGTGCCCATGGGAAGACCGTGTTTTTCTGCGAACAGTTCAAGCTGCGGACGGCGGGCCATGGTGCCGTCCTCGTTCATGATCTCGACAATCAACGCGGCCGGGCCGAAGCCCGCCAGGCGCGCGAGGTCTACCCCGGCTTCCGTGTGCCCTGCACGACGCAGGACGCCGCCGGGTTTTGCCACCAGGGGGAAAATATACCCGGGCTGCAGGATATCTCTGGGCGTTGCTGTTGGGCTCGCTGCAACCTGCACTGTATGCGCGCGCTGCACGGCGCTGATACCGGGGCCCTTACGCTCGGCCGCATCGATCGACACGGTGAAGTTGGTTTCGTGCTGTGAGCGATTGTCGCGGACCATTAGCGGTATCTGTAGCTGCTTGGCGCGGGCTTCGCTGATTGGCATGCAGATCAAGCCACAGGCTTCGCTGGCAAAAAAATTGATGATTTCCGGGGTGACGCTCTCAGCTGCCACTATCAGGTCCCCCTCATTTTCCCGATCTTCATCGTCCATGAGGATGACCATCTGCCCGCGGCGGATGGTCTCGATAAGGTCGGGTACGCTGCTTAAGGGCATGCTTGGGTATCCTTTGGGTTTAGTCCGCTCAACACATTTCTATCGCGATAGCCGTAGCCTCGCCACCACCGATACAGAGCGCTGCGACGCCACGCTTGCCGCCGGTTTTCGCCAGCGCGTGCATCAGAGTAACGATGATGCGCGCGCCAGTGGACCCGATAGGGTGACCCTGCGCGCAGGCGCCTCCGTGTATGTTGACGCGGCTGTGGTCCAGCCCGTGGCCGCGCATCGCCAACATCGTCACCATGGCAAACGCTTCATTAATCTCGAAAAGATCCACGTCGGCAACGGACCAGCCAGTTTTTTCGAACAGCTTCGTTATTGCGCCAATGGGTGCGATGGTGAATTCTCCAGGGGCCTGACTGTGCCTCGCATGCGCGACGATTCGGGCCATACCCGTAAGACCCCGTGCAGTGGCCTCGCTGGCGGCCATGAGCAACAGGGCGCTTCCACCGTCGGATATAGAGCTGGCGTTGGCAGCGGTGATAGTGCCGTCCTTGCTGAAGACCGCGCGCAACTGAGGGATTTTCTCGATGTTCGCTTTGTGCGGTTGCTCGTCGTCCGTGACAATGGTTTCACTGCGGCGCTGCTTGACGGTTACCGGGGCGATCTCTGCTGCGAGGGAGCCATCGTCGATAGCCGCTTTGGCACGGCGCAGGGATTCGATCGCAAAGGCATCCATTTCCTCCCGCGTGATCCCTTCCGCGTCTGCGGTGGCCTGCGCGTAGGTGCCCATTGGGCGCCCTTCATAGGCATCTTCGAGACCGTCCAGCATCATGTGGTCGTAGGCGGTGGCCGATCCCAGCCTAAAGCCGCTGCGCGCGCCGGTGAGGAGGTGTGGTGCGTTGCTCATGCTTTCCATTCCACCGCTGAGAACGACACGATTGGTGCCGGCAACAATACTGTCGTAGGCAAATATCGTGGCCTGCATACCGCTGCCGCAGGCCTTGTTGACGGTGACGGCACCGGCGCTTACGGGAATACCCGCGGCGATGGAGGTTTGCCGCGCCGGGCACTGTTTGAGCCCCGCAGGCAATACGCAACCCATAAAGACTTCGTCGACCGCGTCGGCGGGTACGGCACACTTTTCCAGCGTGGCGCGCGCCGCCACTGCGGCAAGTTCAGGGGCAGCTACGCTGGACAGGGCGCCACCAAGGCCCCCCATTGGCGTGCGTGCTCCACCAATAATCAGTACATCATTCTGGCTCATAGTGGCTAACCTTCCTTCTGCGTCTCGTTCCGGGCATCGCTTAAGATACACCTCGATTATTGTTAAGCATGCACATGGGCCCGAGCCGGTCCTGGCCGGGGCGCGAAAATTGCGGCGAGTGATTTAGCCACAGCGGCCGCTATGCCTCAAGCGCTGTGCGCCGCGTCGCTTTCCCGAGGCTTGGCCTGGGTATCGCCAAAACGCTTGCCGCGCACGGCCCTGCGGTAGCCACTGGGCGTCTGTCCAGTGCTTTGGCGAAACCCCTGCGCGAAGCGACTTGGAGAGGCGAATCCGCAGCGCCAGGCGACATCCGCCACGGCCAGATCGCTGTGCTGGAGTAGCGCCCGTGCTTCCGCCAGCCGCAGGGACTGCAGGTAATGCATAGGCGTATCGCCGGTCGCTTCCCTGAAACGACGCGCAAAGCTGCGCGCCGACAAACCCGCGAGCCCGGCGAGTAAGTCTACGCTGCAGGGGTCGGCAAAATGCCGCTGCATGTGGTCCTGGGCCTCACGAATCAGCGCATCGTGATGCGCTCCCGGGGACCACTGCAGAAACGCTGCGCTCTCAAACGACTGGCGCGCTTCCGGAGAAAACTGACGCTCCACGGCGCGGGCAATGCGCTCACCGAACCACTGCTCGACGATGTGTACCATGAAATCCGCAATCGAGTTCACGCTGCCAACGCAGTACAGCCGGTCACTCTGTGTGATGAGGTGTCGCTGCTTCAGGTTGACCCGGGGATGCGCCGCCGCAAAGCGCTCAAAATCGTGCCAGTGGGTGGTCCCTGGCCGATCATCAAGCAGGCCTGCCTCTGCCAGCAGGTTGCTGGCGCTGCCGACGCTGCAGATAATGCCGCCGCGACGGTGCAGCTCAATCAGCGTGGGCAGATGGTCCCGACAGCGTGCCAGGGTCCGGCGCGGATGGCGCCAGATCGCGGGCAGAATTAACAGATCAACGTCAAGAAGTTCGCTGAGGGAACCATCCAGTCCGATCTCGAGCCCGGATTCCAGACGGATATTGCCCGTGTCTTGCAGTCCCAGCAGACGCATGCTGCTGCGGGCGCCTTTCCAACGCTGCGATCGGGCCAGTTGGTCTGCCGCACGCAGAATTTCAGCTGGCAAGGTGAAGCTGGTCGCGAGGGCTTCGGGATAGATTAGGGCGGCGGCAGAGGGCATGGAGGCTTACTTCGGAATAATTAACGCTAAAAGTAAATTAAATGGCAGTAAAAAGATATTCTTCAAGAGCGACCAAACCTAGACTCTTTGTGTGTGTCTTCTTCTTTGAGCAGGTGTAGTAAACGTGGGTCAACCCTTACCAGTGATAGTTAGCCTTGGCGGTATTAACAGTGCCGGCCGTTCATCGATGCATCATGCCTACGCCCGCTTGGTGCATGAGGTCATGGGTTCCGCGCGCCGGGAAGAGACCCTGGGTTCCCTGCGCCAGTTGACCGGCAAGCCGGAGGCGGACGAGCGGACGCTGCTCGACAGCACACTGATTCGGCGCATCCTCCCGCGGCATTTCGACCCTGACAATCTTGCCTGGAATCAGCGCTTGCCGACCCGCAGCAATGGCAGTCTGGTCAGCTTTGAGCTGCATCGCAGGTATCTGCCCAACCCGGTGCCGGTTGATTGGAATGTACTCGCCGGTGCTGACGATCAGCACGTACAGGTGCAGATTCGCGGCGAACAGCAGTTTCTCCTGCCCACGCATCGGGAATTCGAGGTCAAGGTGGCCAGCCAACTGCCGGACGGTTTCGAGCCGACGAGCCTGTATCCCTCGCGCAACCATCCCCGTGGCCTTGCCATGTCGATCTATGCGGCGAGTGATGCGCTGGGCTATCTGGGTATGAACTGGGATGCACTCCTGAAGACCCTGTCGCCGGATCAGGTGAGCGTGTATGCCGGCAGTGCCATGGGTCAGCTGGATGATAACGGTGCCGGCGGTATGCTCAAGGCACGTTATCGCGGCGGTCGGGTGACCTCCAAGAACTGTCCTCTTGGACTCGCAGAGATGCCGGCAGATTTTGTCAACGCCTACGTACTGGGGGCGGCCGGCGCTACCGGTGCCGCGTTGGGTGCCTGTGCGTCATTTTTGTACAACCTGCGCCTTGCGGTGCATGACATACGGTCCGGGCGCGCGCGCGTGGCTTTTGTGGGTGGTGCCGAGGCGCCGGTAACCCCGGAAATCATGGATGGCTACGCATCGATGGGCGCACTGGCCACCGACAAGGGCTTGCGGCAGCTGGATGGGCTGGGGGCGGATGAGCCGTCGGACTATCGGCGCGCCTGTCGACCCTTCGGCGACAACTGCGGCTTTACTATTGCCGAGTCCTCGCAGTTTCTTGTGCTTTTTGACGACCGACTGGCACTGGAGACCGGAGCTACGGTACTGGGCGCGGCGGCCGATGTATTCGTCAATGCAGATGGCTATAAGAAATCCATTTCTGGTCCTGGTGTTGGTAACTACATCACCATGGCGCGGGCGGCGGCATGCGCCCGTAGCATAGTGGGAGAGCGCGCGCTGCGCGAGGGTGGCTTCGTGCAGGCACATGGCACAGGCACGCCGCAGAATCGGGTCACAGAATCACTAATTCTGGATCGTGTGGCGGGCGGCTTCGGCATCGATGCCTGGCCCGTGGCGGCGCTCAAATGCTATCTCGGCCATTCTCTGGGCAGTGCCGCAGGCGATCAGATTTCCGCCACGCTGGGCGCCTGGCAGCACGGCTGGTTGCCGGGGATCAGCACTATCCGAGCCCTGGCGTCGGATGTGGCGCATGAGCATCTGGACTTTTGTTTGCAGCATCGGGAGCTGGCGCCTGAGCAGCAGGCCTACGCGCTTATTAACGCCAAAGGCTTTGGGGGCAACAATGCCTCGGCAACACTGCTGAGCCCGGGGCAGACACTGGGGCTCTTGCGCCGTCGACATGGGGACGCTGCCATGACCCGGTGGGAACATGCCCAAGAGCCAGTGCTGGAACAGCGTGCGGCGCGCGAGGCGCGCGTCATCGCCGGCGAGGAGGCGCCGCGCTACCGCTTCGATTACGAGGTGCTCGGCGACGAGTCTGTGGAAATGGACGCGCAGCAGATCCGTGTCGGCGGCGCGCGCGTTGACCTGCAGCCCAACAACCCCTTTGCCGATGAATAAATTCAATTGAAGTGATGCCCCATGGCCACGGTCCCTGACGCAGCGACAGATTTTGTTATAGACCTTGAGCCGCCGGACGGCCCGTGGCTTGCGCATGCGCCTGGGCTGCAACTGTATACACACGATCCGCAACTCGATCTTGTGTCGCGGAATCTGCACCGCGACCGCATTTGGGAACCCTTTGAAACGCGCCTGATGCTGGCTTCCCTGTGCCCCGAGGCCATAGTGGTCGATGTCGGCGCTAACCTTGGCTATTTCAGTATGCTTTGTGCGCGGGCCGATCCGCGGCCCGGGCGGGTTTTCGCATTTGAGCCCGCCGCGGACAACTTCGCATTGTTGTGCCGGAATATCGCACACAACGGCTGTGAGGACCGGGTAGTGCCGGTAGAGGCGGCGCTCGCAGCTGCCGAGGGCCCCGGCGAGTTGCATCGCAGCAGCGATAATCTGGGTGATCATCAGATTTACGCGGGCGATGGCCCGCGCAGCCGCGAAGCGATTCGCTTTCTCAATGGCAGCGAGTTTCTGTCCGAGCGCGTGGACCGCATCGACCTTCTGAAGATCGATACGCAGGGCAGTGAAATGGCGGTCCTTGAGGGGCTTCTGCCGCTTCTGCGACGTAGTTGCCGGGGTCTGCGCATTCTGATCGAGCTGACCCCCTACTCCCTGCGCTTGGCCGGCAGCAGCGGTCGGCAACTGGTGACGCTATTGGATTCCCTGGGACTGCCGCTGGCCATCGTCGATCATCTTGAGCACCGGCTCGTGGCCAGCGACTGCGAAGCGCTGTGCCAGTGGTGTGACAACGTTGATGCGGGCGCAACAGACCGCGGTTTCATGAATATTTTCCTCGGGTCTGTGCCGCCGGGACTGTAGCTTCTCTCCACCTGCGTTGCGTGTGGGTCACTGCTATCATTCGCGTCCCGAATGAACAGGGTAATACCCATGACCGCAGCTCAATACTCGATAATGGCCTGGCTTAAGGCGCGTAATTCTGCGCCGCGACTCACCGGACCAGGTCCCTCGGGAGAAGAGCTGGACGAGATGCTGGGCTGCGCTATGCGCGCTCCGGATCACGGTTGGCTGCGGCCCTGGCGTTTTATCAGTATTCAGGGTGATCGACGCGCAGATTTTGGTGAATTGATTCTGGCATCGCTGTTGCGACGGGAACCGGATGCCTGTGATAGATACCGGCAGAAGGCGCTGGACGCGCCGCTGCGCGCGCCGTTGATTGTAGCGGTGGCTGCGGCTATCACGGCGCATCCGAAGATCCCGGCCTGGGAACAGCGCATGGCGGCGGGGTGCGCCGCGCACGGCCTGCTGCTTTCCGCCGAGGCGATGGGCTATGCCGCTATCTGGCGCACCGGCGCTATTGCCGAAGACCCTGAACTGGCGCGCCAGCTGGGTTGTTCAGAGCAGGAGGAGATGGTTGCCTTCGTCTACATCGGTATGCGCGATGGCCCCTCCAAGCCGCTGCCCACTATGAACACAAAAGACTTTCATCGGGACTGGTAGGCACGCCCGGCTGGTCAGGTAGCGGTTCTGGGCAATGTGATCAGTTCCCGTATCCCACAACTTCCCCAAGGAGAAGTCATGCCACCCAGTTACGAAACTCTGAGCCTGACGCTTGAGAGCCACGTTGCGGAGGTCTGTTTGAATCGCCCGGATAAGGCCAATTCCATGAACGCCACAATGTGGAAAGAACTCAAGCAGTGTTTTGAGTGGCTGGATGCGGAGCCGTCGGTGCGCGTTGTGATCCTGGCCGGGCAGGGGAAGCACTTCTGCTCCGGTATTGATCTGGAGATGCTCGCGAGCGTTCACGGAGAGGAAACGGAGCCGGCACGCCGCGCGGAAACGCTGCGTCACTATATTTTGCATCTTCAGGACATCCTCAGCAGTATTGAAAAATGTCGCAAGCCGGTACTCGCCGCGATTCATAATGGCTGCATTGGCGGGGGTATCGATATGGTCACTTGCTGCGACATGCGCTACGGGAGCAGTGATGCCTGGTTTTCTGTGCGCGAGGTAGATCTGGGTATGACTGCCGATGTGGGTACCTTGCAGCGGCTGCCGAAAATTATTCCCGATGGTATAGCGCGGGAGCTCGCCTACACAGGCAGAAATGTAGACGCGCAGGAGGCCAGAGAGATGGGGCTGCTCAACCGCGTGTACGAGAGTCGCGAGGCGTTACTCTCTGGCGTGCGCGAGATCGCGGCGAGTATCGCGCTGAAGTCGCCCCTGGCCATCCGCGGCACCAAGGAAATGCTCCTCTACACGCGCGATCACAGTGTCGCCGAGGGACTGAACTACATGGCAACGTGGAATGCGGCGATGCTTAGTGCCCGGGACCTGAGTGAGGGCGTAAGCGCGCAGATGGAAAAACGCGTCGCCCATTACGACGACTGACGGGGGCCTGTGCCGCGCGTCGCGCGGCGACTGTACGGGCGTTTGGTCTTAACTGTCAGGATTGCCCGGATATTTCTTCATGGGGATTAAGGGGTGCAGAGACAGCGCTATGCCCTCGTCAATGTACAACTTGTTCTCGAGCAGGTTGCGCCGGCGCACGTAGCGACCGCTCGAGGATCTGGCATCAATGGCGTCGGTTGCATCCAGCCCACCGCGGCTGACAAAAAGACGCTTCAGCTCCATGTCAAAGATGGTGACTTGCACCGATGCGACCGCGACTACGCGTGACCAGTCAAAGTCGGTGCTCACGCCGGTACCTGGACCCTGCATGGACGGGCGTCGCGACACCCCGTCCCAGCGACCAATATGCTTGAGCCCGTTGTTGAAGGGGACCTCAAGCTCCACCAGATCCGTGAACACAAACGCGTCGAGCTGAGCGGTTTCCCTGAAGCGGTCGCGAACGCTCTCCATAATCTGTGAGAAGGTCTTCATGTTGACCCGCGCGGTGGTCGGATCAACCGGATCCCCAAAAGCGCGGACGGCCGCGTTCCAGTGCTGCTTGAAGTCGCGCTGGGGCAGCACCTTATAGCCAGCATCTTTCAGGTAACTGCTGATCCGCGCGTCGATACGAGGGGCCGCTTCATTCAGATAATTGCGCGACGGCGATCCAAGGTTCACGTGCGGGATCACTACCGTGAGCACCGGCTCTGCTGTCAGGCGTTCCTCGTTGAGCTGAAAGGGGAATACGGTAGGATTAAAGGTTGGCGTACCAGCGCAGGCTGCGAGCAGCCCCAGCAGCGAAAACGCAGCAACGAGCGTAAGTAGGGGATTCTTCGGTAACATAAGCGACCAGTCAGACACGGAGAACGCGCATGGTATCAAACTTGATGGGCAGCGATGAACCTCCTGAGCCATTGTATGCCGCGCTTAGCGGCGCGGGCGAGCAGGATGTGCTGTTGCTGCACGGTCTGTTCGGCATGGGCAGCAATCTCGGTGGGCTTGCGAGGGCTCTGGCCCCGTTCTATCGCGTTCACCAACTGGATCTTCCCAACCATGGGCGCTCCCCCTGGCAAACGCCGAGTAACCTCGGCGGTTTGGCGGCCTCGGTGGCGGGCTACCTGGATGGGCTGGGAGGCAAGCCGGCGGCGCTGGTGGGCCATTCCCTGGGTGGTAAGGTCGTCATGCAACTCGCTCTACACAGTCCCGAGCACGTGGCGGCGTTGGTGGTCGCCGATATCGCGCCGATTGCTTATTCCGCATCGCACGGGGCCGTGTTCGCTGCGCTCGAGGCGGTGACGGCGGCGGCTCCGCGTTCCCGCGGTGAAGCCGCAGGCATCATGCGCAGTTTTGTCGAGGAAGACGGGGTGCTGCAGTTTTTGATGCTCAGTTTGCGTCGCGAGGCAACGGGAGTATATAGCTGGCGTTTCAATGTGAAGGGCCTCGGCGATAGCTACGCTGCGATCCGCGAGGCGCCTGGCGGGACGACTTATGGGGGCCCTGCACTATTTGTATCCGGAGAGCTCTCTGCCTACGTCAACGCCTCCGGCGAGGCGGCGGCCCGGGCACTGTTCCCGCAAGCCGGATTTACTACTCTGGAGGGCGCCGGCCATTGGTTGCATGCTGAGAAGCCTGAGGAGTTCAACAGTGCGGTGCTCGGTTTTCTACACGAGTGCTTTGCGACAGAGACAACAGCGGCGCCAGATGACGAGGTGACCCGATGGTCCTGAGTCTTGCAGACCTTGTGGTAGTCGCCCTGGTAGGGGCGGTCGCCTGGTACTGGTTCAGCAGCACGCGGGTGCGTGAGCTGGCGATTGCGGCGGCGCGGCGTACTACCCGCGAGGCGGATCTGCAATTGCTCGACCAGAGTGTTGCCCTGGCGCGGGTGTCCTTCAGTAAGGACCGAGGCGGGCGCTGGCGGATGTGGAGGATGTACCGCTTTGAATATAGCCGCGACGGAGTGGCCCGGGAAAACGGCCAGATCATGATGCTGGGCCAGCAATTACAGGCGGTTGTTGTTGCCGAGCCGCCGACGCTGCACTGAGGCGCCATCTCGGGCTCTGTGACGTCCCTATGACAGAACCTCCTCGGGGCGACACAGTGAGCAAAAACATCCGGCTTATCCACAGAACATGTGGATAACTCTGTTAGTAATTTGTTCAGCACCGGCCCAGAGCCGCATATCGTCACCGTTCGTGCGCTCTGATCAAAAAATGCACAAGTCATATATTTATATATAAAACAATAACTTAAAAGATTTATATAAAGTTAACTATGTCTAAGTCGGTGTAACTTCGCTATTGGTGATTTACGCGATATTTTTGTGCATAACAATTCCGCTGTGCTACCGCTGGTAACCCGGCGTGAGAATTTGAAACAACTGTACGTAACACTCCTGTCACAAGGCTGTCATATCGCGCAGGTCCTCTCGCGCAGCTGTGCAGTCTTCGATAACGTTATGCACGGGCAGTTTGGCGGCCCTGTCAGTGCTGGCCACACCGGCCAACGCCGGGCCAGCGGAGCGTGCAGGCCATATCGACAAACGCCTCACTGCAGCCGAGAACCGAGGAGCGTGGGAGCAGGGCTCCCGGGCCGATCGTCTGGAGGATCGCTTTGATCGGCGCGAAGACGTGCTGGACCGCCGCGAAGACCGGCGTGGCGGGGCCGTAACCTAAGGTCCGCGTGACCTGCGCGAGGATCGGCGGGACACGGCAGAGAACGGCCGCGACCGAGCAGACGACCGCCGTGACCGACTGGATATCGCCCGGCTTGAAGACTGAGACGAAAATCCGTTGACAGCCTAAGGCAACTCACTATAATGCCGCCCTCCAACGCGGGTGATTAGCTCAGCTGGGAGAGCATCTGCCTTACAAGCAGAGGGTCGGCGGTTCGATCCCGTCATCACCCACCACGTTGCTTTTTATGCTTTTGATGTCTTGTTATAGAGCGCCTGTTTCACTAGAGACATGGTTTAAGAGTAGCGGGTACAGTGTCTATCGTGGAGCGGTAGTTCAGTTGGTTAGAATACCGGCCTGTCACGCCGGGGGTCGCGGGTTCGAGTCCCGTCCGCTCCGCCATTATTTCAGTGTTTATGCGGCCTTCGGGCTAGCATAAGCACCTTATCTCACAGATACCCCACGCACCCTGTCTTGTCGCTCAAAGGCGGCAAATAGAAATGTTGGGCGAAGCCTACGGAGTTTTAGCTCTGCGTAGCCTGCCTGGCGCGGTCTTCTGGCTCTACCTCATTAACGGGCGATGGACCGGTTCTCACTAAACACGATTGATAATGCGATCCCACCCGCAGTGGGTTAAGACCCACAATCGGTAGTTCTCAAAGTTTCTAAATCCGTACGCCCGTCTGAACATCATTTCCATCTTGTTACGAAACTCCTCGTTGATGCCGTTCTTATGAACGACAAGCAGTCAATCACGTCTGACGTTAGTGGGATTCTGACCCTCCGCTTGGAGACGGAGAGAGAGCAGGCGTCTATGGAGCGTTTCAGTCGCCGTCAAGCGCTTTGGTGGCTGGCTGGTCTTGATCGTGGGGATGGCCGCTGGCTACCTGCTGGCGCAGTGGGCCATTGATCGGGTGACTGTTGTTCTGCCATCAGGTTGGACTGACGTGTAGCCCCGTTTGCGCCTGGCGGGGCAGACCAGTGGAGGCTAGCTAGCAGCGCCCACGTAGTAGGCTACCGTCGGCAGTCACCGGAAACATCAATTGTGGCCCCGAAATGGCCACGCTAGCGACCTGGGATCGCTTCCGCGTGCGTAGGCAAGGGGTAGGTAGCGACCCGCTGACCAGCGCAGATTGCAACACTCTGGTGGATTTCCCTAAGGCATCCGAAAACCCTGCGAGCGCAACTGGGTCGATCTAGATCTGATCCGCTAGACAGTCTCAATCCAGACTACGCCGACCACCCATAGCGGACGCTCAATCAGGCCTGGATGTCGCGGACTGAACTGCAGGGGCCAACCAATTGAAGGCGTCGAATGGGTTCTGCCAAGTTAACTTAAGGTCATGGGCTGGAGCTACACAATCTGGGATTGAGGGACCTGAAATAAGTCGTCAGCCCCCACTTTGGGCCGCACCAACCTGATTTGGCCGCTCCGAAATACCACTTTTCGAGTAAAAGTAAGTTAACTTGTCAGTACCATCATAAGCGCTATCACGAGTTGTTAGATAATGTGACGGCAGCTGATGTATACGAAGGTAGAAGAACTAAAATACTGGATCAGCGTGCCATAGTAAAAATGCGCACCCTGAACAAATGAAAAGTACACAACCTGCGATTAGCCGGCGAGACGGGAGAAAGAACCGCCAGAAAACCGCCCCTTAGATAATGGGTTAAATGGTCCCAAATGGTCTGACGACGTACAGGGCCTGACGAGGATCGAGCAGGCGGCCACTGTACAGCTCGGATTTCAACATTGAGATCCGCGACGACTGAGCAGTTTGCACGAGACTTATCAGCAATTTTTAACACTCGCTGTAAACATGTATCCCACACCACGCACTGTCTTTATCAGTGGCACTGGCTGAGCTGGCTGTCTTATTTTTTTACGCAGCCGGCTTATAAGACCATCAACACCTCGGTCATAACCGGTCCAATCGAGACCGTGAAGCTGGTTGAGCAAGAAGTCTCTGGACAGAACGCGATTGGGGGATTCTACAAATGCTTTCAATAAATCGAATTCCGCGGTGGTCAGTTCTACCCCCGTTCCATCGTTCCGTCGCAGGTGGCGAGAACCTAAATCCAGTGTCCAATCCAGAAATTCTGCTATGCCCTCGCCAGAATCACTTGCCGTGCTTGGCCATGTGCTTCCATGAGTTCGTCGCAGTACAGATTTAACCCGAGCCACCAATTCTCTGGGGCTAAAGGGTTTGGTAATGTAGTCATCCGCCCCTATCTCCAGACCAACGACACGGTCGACCTCACTCGTCTTTCCAGAGACAATGACAATACCCACGTCTGATTCTGCTCGTATCTCCCTCGCAAGTGTCAGTCCGTTGCCATCCGGGAGATTTAAATCAATGAGAAAAAGATCGATAATGTGAAGTCCCCTTAAGTCCTCAAATGCCTGAATATTTTCCGCAGATAAAGTAAAAAAACCTCCGTCTAGAAGCGCTTCCTTGACCTCCTCCAAGGTAGCCCTATCGTCTTCTAAAATAAGCACCGTGGGGCGGCTGTTTGAATGTTGACGCGTCACCTAATTGCATCTCGAATAATGAACGCCTTATGGCGCTGCACAAACTTGCACAAACCTAGCATATTCATCGCATATTCCGCAGTTAGGATACGATTTCAGTGTATCGCTTAAGCAACAGTGGGTAAACCATGCAACTTAGCACTGCCCTACAAAACCCTTCACCTCTAATTTTTGATGACGACATTGAAGCGTTAGAAGAGATGTCCGAGGCCGTGCATGGCGATGGACTTGCGGAACACACCGTAAAGAATGAAGTTAGGGCAATGAGCGTTTCCAATGAACGTCGTCCATAGGTGGTAATCATGGACTGGATACTGCGTGGTTACTTTGAACTCGATGCGGTCAGGACGATTCGCACGCCCCTAGCAGAAACCCCTGTGATTATGGTATCAGCGCATGGAAACCAGTTTCATGTAATTTAAACCGTAAGCGATATAGGCAGCGGTGAGATATCCGCTTTCAAAAATACTTTTTGAGTCGATATATCCGGATAGTTTATTAAGGAAAAAGAGTGCAGGCATCAGGGTAAATGAGTAATGCGTGGAACTATTTCCACTGTAATTCCTAATTTTGAGAGTATTAAGCTATGCCTATAAGCACAGCACCGCCACACGAATTACGCGTTCCCCCCGCAGGTACAAGCATCTCAGGACATAACTCCATTCAAACAGAGGTAACCGAATCCAAAACCAACGTGCTGATAATGACTAACGACAGCGCAGAGCAATTAGCACGAATATTAACCGTTGACAGCTTTATGCAGGGTGAAATAGAAAGTGACCCAATACGGGTAATGACCCTATTTGAAACTGATCAAAAAATTGTAATCATCATTACTAACCTTAAAATTCCCAGACTAGATGGTCTTTAAATGACAAGAAAAACTTAAGATAGCTGTAATAGTAATAGAGATCTTACATTTATC
>JBLIIW010000040.1:0-23052 GCA_047635315.1 Halieaceae bacterium
TACCAGTCCGCGCGGTGAGGGAGTGCCCGACGACCCGGACGGCGCCTATGATTTTGGTCTGGGTGCGGGGTTTTATGTCAACGCGACCGAGGACCCCTGGAAGCAGCACTATCGGATGTACGACTACATTGCGGCTGAGTTGCCCGCGCTGGTAGAGGGGAACTTTCCCGTGGATAGCGGGCGCGTTGGTATATCCGGACATTCCATGGGGGGCCATGGCGCGCTGACCATTGCCCTGCAGAATCCCGGGCGCTTCAGGTCCGTGTCGGCGTTTGCCCCGATCTGTGCACCGACGCGTTGCCCCTGGGGTGAGAAAGCGCTGGGCAACTACCTGGGCCCTGATCGCGAGCTTTGGCGTCAACACGACGCCTGCGAGTTGCTGGGTACGGCCCAGGAGCGTTTGCCGGTGTTGATTGATCAGGGGGATGCTGATGACTTTCTGCTGGAGCAGTTGCAGACCCCGCTTCTGCAAACAGCCTGCGAGGCGGCTAACTATCCCATGACCATTCGTCTGCAGCCTGGCTATGACCACAGTTACTTTTTCATAGCATCTTTTATTGGCGAGCACCTGGCGTTCCATGCGTCAAGACTGTAATTTTCACCAACTGCGCTATATTTCCCCTATGGGGGCTGGCCGGCGGCGAGTCGCAGCAAGGAGCTAGGGTGTGGAGATAGGGGGTTCGATCAGGCAGGCTCTGGATCAGTACCGCGATCAAGCCGGTGGTCTGTTGCCGCTATTGCATGCAATCCAGGATAAATGGGGTTATGTGCCGCCTGACAGTGTCGGCGATATCGCCCGCGCCATGAACCTGTCTACTGCAGAGGTTCACGGTGTCATCAGTTTTTATCATGACTTTCGTTCGGTACCGAGCGCTGAGCACGTGCTGCAGATCTGTCGTGCTGAGGCCTGCCAGGCGATGGGCTCCCGATCCCTGGAGGCACATGCCTGCCAGACCTTGGGGATCGCGTTCGGTGAGACCACGGCAGATGGGCGCATTCGTCTGGAGCCGGTGTATTGCCTGGGCAATTGTGCCTGCTCACCCTCTGTGCGCATTGCTGATCGTGTTTACGCGCGGGTAGACGCTGCGCGTCTGGATACGCTGATTGCCGCCCTCAAAGAGGTGCCCTAGCTGTGCGATTTTATCTTCCCCGGGATACCACGGCGATCGCCCTGGGCGCCGACGAGTTGGCCCTTGCTCTGGAGACGGAGGCGGCAGACCGCGGTATCGCCATAGAGATCGTGCGCAATGGATCGCGCGGCATGTTTGCCTGTGAGCCCCTGCTTGAGCTTGTACAGGAAGGGCAGCGTATTGCTTTTGGTCCCCTGCAGGCTGCAGATGCGCCGGATCTGTTTGATGCGCTGGCAGCAGATCCGCAGCAACACCCCAAATACCTGGGCCCCGTGGACGCGATTCCCTGGCTGGCAAAGCAGCAGCGCCTGACCTTCGCCCGGGCCGGACACGGTGATCCACTGTGTCTTGACAACTATCGATCGCTGGAAGGTTTTGCCGGCCTGGAGCGAGCGCTGCAAATGGAGCCGGCGGCGATTGTAGGCGAGGTGACCGATTCCGGATTGCGCGGTCGTGGCGGCGCGGCCTTTCCGGCGGGCATCAAGTGGCAAACAGTGCTGGACACCCCGGCCAGGCAAAAATACATCGTATGCAATGCCGATGAGGGCGACTCGGGGACTTTCGCCGACCGCTTGTTAATGGAAGCCGATCCTTATCAGTTACTCGAGGGTATGGCGATTGCTGGCCTGGCGGTGGGTGCAAGCCGCGGGTATATCTATCTGCGCTCAGAATACCCGGCGGCCGAGCAAATCCTCCTGCGTGCAATCGAGCGCGCAAACGATGGCGGCTATCTGGGCGAGAATATTCGCGGCAGTGGCAAGACCTTTCATATCGAGCTGCGTCGCGGTGCCGGCGCCTATATCTGTGGTGAAGAAACGGCGCTACTGGATAGCCTTGAAGGTAAGCGCGGTATGGTCCGGGCGAAACCGCCGCTGCCGGCAATTGAAGGTTTGTTTGCTTTGCCTACCGTTGTGAATAACGTGCTGACCCTGGCCGCTGCAAGCACGGTGCTGGCAAAGGGCGCTGATTACTATCGTGACTTTGGCAGTGGCCGCTCGCGTGGCACGCTGACCGTGCAGCTTGCCGGCAACATTCGGCGGGGCGGCCTGGTGGAGATTCCTTTCGGCACCAGTTTGCGTCAGTTGCTGGAAGAATATGGCGGGGGAACCTTCAGTGGACGCCCCATGCGCGCCATCCAGATTGGCGGTCCTCTGGGCGCCTATCTGCCCGATAGCGAATGGGATGTAGCACTGGATTATGAGGCTTTCGCGCAGGCCGGCGCGATGCTGGGCCACGGTGGGGTGGTGGTGTTTGACGATACGGTGGATATGCAGGCGCAGGCTCGCTTCGCCATGGAGTTTTGCGCTTTTGAATCCTGCGGGAAGTGCACGCCCTGTCGTATCGGTGCTACCCGGGGTGTCGAAGTTATTGACAGAATCGTTGCCCGAGAAGCGCCGGTAGAGAACACGATCCTCTTGCAGGATCTCTGCGACACGATGGAGCAGGGCTCGCTTTGCGCGATGGGCGGCCTGACGCCGAACCCGGTGCGCAGTGCACTCAAGTATTTTCCCGAGGACTTTGCCTGATGCTGCAGTTCTATGAACCCGAGAAAGACTACGGTACGCCGACGAGCCCCGCGACCGAGACGGTGACCCTGTCGATCGACGGCGTCCAGGTGAGCGTGCCGGCTGGCACTTCGGTTATGCGCGCCGCCGCAGAAGCCGGTGTGAAGGTTCCCAGGCTGTGCGCCACGGACTCACTGGAAGCCTTCGGCTCCTGCCGCGTCTGCCTGGTGCATATCGAGGGCATGAAGGGCTATCCCGCCTCCTGTACAACCCCGGTAACCGCGGGGATGGCGGTGCGCACCCAGAGTGAGCATCTTGCGAAGTTGCGGCGCAACGTCATGGAGCTGTATATCTCCGACCATCCCCTCGACTGTCTGACGTGCCCCACCAACGGCGATTGCGAGCTGCAGGATACGGCTGGGGAACTTGGTCTTCGCGAGGTGCGTTACGGTTTCGATGGCGCCAATCATCTCGTGCAGGAGAAGGATAGCTCCAATCCCTATTTCACCTTCGATCCCTCCAAATGCATTGTCTGCTCGCGTTGCGTGCGTGCCTGCGAGGAAGTGCAGGGCACTTTTGCCCTGACCATCGACGGTAGAGGATTCGATTCCAAAGTCAGTGCCGGGCAGGCGCAGCCCTTTATGGATTCGGACTGCGTGTCCTGTGGTGCCTGCGTGCAGGCGTGCCCCACGGCAAGCCTCACTGAGAACAGTATTATCGAGAAGGGCAAACCCGAGCACTCGGTGGTGACCACCTGTGCGTACTGCGGCGTGGGTTGTGCGTTTCGCGCAGACCTGCAGGGCTCGAGTGTCGTGCGCATGACGCCGCACAAGGACGGCAAGGCCAATGAAGGTCACGCCTGCGTGAAAGGGCGCTTTGCCTTTGGCTATGCGACGCACAAAGATCGCATTAGAGATCCCATGATCCGCGACAGTATCGATGATCCCTGGCGGGTAGTGAGCTGGGAAGAGGCTATCGCCTACACGGCCGGGCGCCTGCGCGCCATTCAGGAGCAATACGGTCGCAACAGTATCGGTGCTATCAGCTCATCCCGATGCACCAATGAGGAAGTCTATCTGGTGCAGAAACTGGTGCGCTCCGGTTTTGGCAACAACAACGTGGATACCTGCGCGCGGGTCTGTCACTCACCCACAGGCTATGGACTCAAAACCACGCTGGGGGAGTCAGCCGGGACGCAGACTTTTTCCTCCGTGGACAGCGCCGATGTGGTTGTCGTCATGGGATCCAACCCCACGGAAGCGCACCCGGTGTTTGGCTCGCGACTGAAGCGGCGTTTGCGCGAGGGCGCCGCGCTGATAGTCATTGACCCCCGTGG
This sequence comes from Halieaceae bacterium, assembly GCA_047635315.1. Taxonomy (GTDB): domain Bacteria; phylum Pseudomonadota; class Gammaproteobacteria; order Pseudomonadales; family Halieaceae; genus Congregibacter. The sequence goes on from JBLIIW010000040.1 coordinate 3,972, forward strand.
CATCGAGCTGGTGAATGCGCCACACATCAGCGCGGATTACCATCTGGCGATCAACCCCGGTGCCAACGTCGCGATACTCAATGCCCTGGCGCATGTGATTGTGACGGAGAATTTGCACGACGAAGCCTTTGTGCGCGAGCGTTGTGAGATCGATGCCTTTGCAGTCTGGAGGCAATTCATTGCCGATCCGCGACATTCTCCTGAGCACAGCGAAGCCGCCACCGGAGTCGCTGCGCTACAGGTTCGCGAGGCCGCCAGGCTTTATGCCAGGGCCGGCAACGGCGCGATCTACTATGGTCTGGGTGTTACGGAGCACAGCCAGGGTTCCACGGCGGTTATGGGCATCGCGAACCTTGCGATGCTGACCGGCAATCTGGGTCGCGAGGGTGTGGGCGTGAATCCCATGCGCGGTCAGAACAATGTGCAGGGTGCCTGCGACATGGGGTCTTTTCCACATGAGCTGCCCGGTTACCGGCACGTTTCCGATGACGCGACCCGGCAACTCTTCGAACGCGAATGGAACGTACGCCTGGATCCGGAGCCGGGCATGCGTATCCCCAATATGTTCGATGCGGCGGTGGACGGTGAATTTCGGGGCTTGTACTGCCAGGGCGAAGACGTCGCGCAATCCGACCCCAACACACAGCACATCGAGGCGGCATTGAAGGCACTGGATTGCCTTGTGGTACAGGACATCTTTCTGAACGAGACCGCGAAATTTGCGCATGTGTTTCTGCCGGGATCGTCCTTTCTCGAGAAGAACGGCACCTTCACCAACGCCGAGCGGCGTATTTCTCCCGTGCGTAAGGTCATGCCGGCGCTTGCCGGGAAGGAAGACTGGGAAGTCACCGTTGATTTGGCCAATGCTATGGGCTGCCCGATGAATTACACGCATCCGTCGCAAATAATGGACGAAATCGCACGGCTAACGCCGACTTTCCACGGGGTCAGCTACGACAAGATCGATGCCCACGGCAGTCTGCAGTGGCCCTGCAATGCCGAGAACCCACAGGGCACAGACACCATGCACGTCGACACATTCGTGCGCGGCAAGGGTTATTTCGCAGTGACCGAGTACGTGGCGACGGAGGAACGGGCCAACCGGCGATTCCCCCTGCTGCTGACTACCGGCCGGATTCTCAGCCAGTACAACGTCGGGGCGCAGACACGGCGTACGCAAAACAACGCATGGCATCTGGAAGACGTACTGGAGATACATCCCCACGACGCGGAAGAGCGTGGTATCGCAGATGGAGACTGGGTGGGCATCAGCAGCCGGGTCGGCAACACGGTATTACATGCGCAGGTATCCGAGCGGGTAAAGCCCGGGGTGGTTTACACCACCTTTCACCACCCCTTATCCGGGGCCAATGTTATTACCACCGATAATTCGGATTGGGCCACTAACTGTCCCGAGTACAAGGTGACCGCGGTCGCGGTAGTCCGGGTATCCGAGCCCTCGCGCTGGCAGGCGCGGCAGAAGCAGTTTGATCATCGACAACGACAGTTGCTGCCGGCCGCCGCTCCGCTGTGATCTCTATTACACAGACGGTCCCGCGCCTGAGCTGGTGTGATGGCCGCACGGCGTCTGACACGGATACGGTGGTTAGCGAAGTGCCCGTGGCACTGGTTTATAACGGGATTTCGCACGTGGTCATGATGGCTACTCCCGCTGATCTGGAGGACCTCGCGCGCGGCTTTAGTTTGACTGAATCGATTATTGCCTCGCCGCGGGAGTTGCTGGATTGCGAGCTGCAGCAAGGGGAGAAAGGCCTGGAACTACAGATGCGAATCTCCGGCGAACGATTTGCCCTGCTGAAACAGCGGCGCCGAAATCTGGTCGGCCGCACGGGCTGCGGCCTCTGCGGCGTGGAGTCTTTGGAGCAGGCCATGGTGAAAGTTGCCAGGGTCAATGCGGATTATGAGCTGCCCCATACGGCACTGCAGGCGGCGCTTGGCGATCTGAAGGCCATGCAGCAGCTGAAGCATCACAGCGGTGGGGTGCACGGTGCCGCCTGGTGCGACCGGGCGGGCGCCATCGAATGTCTCCGCGAAGACGTTGGGCGGCATAATGCCCTGGATAAACTTCTGGGCGCCTTGTCCATCGGCGAGTATTCGCCACAAGGTTTTGTGCTGGTGACCAGTCGAGCCAGCTACGAAATGGTGGCCAAGGTGGCCAGTTGTGGTATCCCGGTTCTGGCGGCGGTTTCCGCGCCCACTTCTCTGGCGATCGAACAGGCGGCGCAGTGTGGACTCACGCTCGTCGCCTTTGTACAGCCCGGGCGCCAGGTTGCCTACACGCACACACAAAGACTCGTGGGAGCCAGCTGACGATGGCCGCAAAGCAGATTGATCAACTGGTTAAGATGGCGAACCAGATAGCGCTTAACACCGGAGCCGCCCGGGATCCTGAGGAGTCGGTGCGCCGCACCACCGAGCATCTCAAAAAATTCTGGACTCCGGCCATGCGCGAGCAGCTCAGGAATTTTGTGCTACGCGAGGGCGGGGCGGTCGAGCCGGTGGTTCGGCGGGCGGCTGAGCAGCTGCCGACGAGCTTGCAGGAATAGGAAAGCAGGTGAAATCCACTGAAGAGAGATCATCAATGTCCACTGTTCGACTCTCCGGGCGCCTGCCTACGCTGATCCTTGCTCTGGCCCTGCTGGCCGGAAACAGTCTCTGGAGACGATTGCCGTTGCCCGTTACAGCGTCGGCAGCCTGTTTGCCAGGGCCTGGGACAAAGAGGAACACGGTGAGCAGTGGCAGCGCCTCGCGCAGCTGATTGAGGAGCGTGATCCCCGGGCTATAGGCGTGAACATGTCCGAAACCTTCGCCCTGGGCGACGGTTTAAGCCACACCGAGTACTCGCTATTCAGGGATTCGCTGCCCGATTCCCTGAAGGGACGAATCGTTTCCGCGGAGCAACTGGCGATCGGCTGGCTGGAAACCCGCAGCGGCTCCGAAATGACCGTTTATCCGCAGATCTGCCAGATCGCCCACGAGATCCTCGCCGAGGGGCTGTCAACCGCTGTGATCCAGCCCGGCGTGACCACGACCAGCGATGTCGCCTGGTGGTACCGGGAGCGCGTGCGGCAGCTGGGACTGAGCGCCGGGTTTCACCCCTCCGTGTCTATCCAGCGTGCGGCAGCCCCGGAGAAGGACATGAAAAGTGCGGTGGACAAACCGCACGATGAGGAACTCATACTCCCCGGGGATCTTCTGCATGTGGACTTCGGGATTAGCTATCTGCGCCTGAATACAGCTACGCAACAGCACGCCTATATTTTACGCGCTGGCGAGACGGAGGCGCCGGAGGGTCTGAGAAAGGCTCTGGCTCGCGGCAACCGCTTGCAGGATATCCTGACCGCCAATTTTGTTGCTGGTCGCACCGGGAATGAGATCCTCGCTCAGTCTCTCAAGCAGGCAAAGGGAGAGGGCATTACGGCATCGATTTACACGCACCCGATCGGTTATCACGGTCATGCGGCTGGCCCACGTATTGCTCTCTGGGATCAGCAAGACGGCGTGCCTGGCGCCGGGGACTATCCGCTGCACGCCAACACAGCGCACTCTGTCGAGCTCTACGCCGAATCGGAGATTCCGGAGTGGGGAAGCAAGGTGCATATCATGCTTGAGGAAGATGCTTTTTTTGACGGGACGTCGACGCGTTACATTGACGGGCGCCAGACGCAGCTGCTGCTGATACCGCGCCTCTGGCGGGCTCCGTAAGCCAGGAATGCTCTCAGCCCGTCAGGCGTCGGCATGCTGGTGCCGCAAACCCAGGAAAAATGTTCGTGTGGCGCTGTCGAGCATGGCGTGAATGTCTGCTGTTGGATGGAAGTGCGGGAGTTTTCCGCTCATGGATACGGCACTCATTCCGTGCACCAGGGTCCAGAGCTTCACCGCGGTATCCAGCACGTCGACTGCGTCCAGATCCTGCGCGTCCAGATAGGCCTGTAGAGCGTCGACGAGCTGGTAAAAGCCCGAAGCCTTCTTGTCAAAACTCTCGTGATCCATCGCGCGAGCCCCTATATCGCCCCACATGAGGTCGTAGAAAGCGGCCTTGTCGATTACATAATCAACGTAGGTACAACCGATCGCGATAATAGTTTCGATACTGCCGCGCTCGGTTTGCTCAGCGGCTTCCCGTACGGCGACTCCCAGACCATAGAAAGCGAGCTGGCTGACGGACTCCAGAAGCGCGTCCTTGTCACGAAAATGCCGGTAGGGTGCGGCCGTACTCACCCCGGCGTGGCGTGCGGCATCGGCCATGGCAAAGTTGAGCGAGCCACTTTCTTCGATAAGCTCGGACGCGGCGACAATCAGCGTCTTGCGCAGATCGCCATGGTGATAGCTGCGGCCCGTTGTAGGTGTCGCACTCATGCGGCTTCCCGGCGAATCACGGATGCCGATGTCGCGAGCCCCGGCTGGGGGTGATCCTGGGCCTGGGCGCGCCGATGTCGGCGCCGGTACACGAGCATGAACATTGGCGGCACGTAGAAGAATGACACGATTGTGGAGAGCAACACGCCGCCGGCAATTGCCATGGCGAAGGGTGGCCAGAACTGACTGCCCTCGAGTATCAGGGGCAGAAACCCGCCAAAGGTAGTAACAGTGGTTGAGACGATATGGCGGCTCGAATCCATTACGACCTCGCGGACGCCGTCTCTGTCACCGCGCATCGCGCGGCTGTCCAGTTGCAGCGCTGTGAGGATGATGATCGCGGCATTAATCGATACACCGATGGACCCAATGACGCCGATAAGCGCCTGTACGCCAAAGGGATAGCGGAAAATGGCCAGGGACAGCAGGCTGAGACCCATGGAGAGAACAAAGATAGTGAAGGCCACGGCTGACAGTCGCCAGGAGTTGAAGGTGAGGACGATAGTGGCCAGAAGTGCCGCGATCACCATACCCATAGGCGCGGCGATTTTGTTCACCACGCTGCTGCGCGCATCCGAATTGCCGCCGTATTTGAAGCGATAGCCGTTGGGCATGATGATCGGGTCCGCTGCGAGGATCGCTTGCAGTTCCTTCAGGGCCTCCTCCGCAAGAACACCGCGTGTTACGAAACCCTGCACAGTGTTTACGCGCTCGCTGTTGAGCCGTGTGATGGGACTGTTCGCGGGTCTTAAGCTGAAGCGTCCGAGTGTACTGATGCTGATGCTCTGCAGGGTGCTCGAGTCGCCCTCACGCGCGAGAAGTGGCAGGCGCATGCTAGCGATCTGTTCCGCATCTGCCCAGTCGGCCTCATGCAGACGCGCGCGCACTGGCAGACGCTGTGTACCCTCGAGTACTTCACCGGCTACGCGCCCGCGTAAAGCGGCGTCGAGACCGTCAGCGACACCGGCCAGATCGAGGCCGGCCATACGCACACGTTGCTCATCCAGCTCGAAAACCAGCTTTGGCGCACCGCCTATGAGGCTTGTGTTGCTGTGGGTGATGTCGGCCACGCGCTCCATGCGCAGACGAAACTCTTCACCCAGACCGCGCAGTGTTTGCAGGTTGTCGCCGAACACCTCAATTTCCAGCGGTGCGGCCACGGGCGGGCCCTGATCTATACCGAGGACCACGATCCGGGCCTCCGGGTAAGCCATGTCGAGCTCACCCTGCAGGCGCCGGATCAGGTCGTCGGTCTGGTTCTCGTCATGGGTAAGGACCAACGCTTCAGCGTAACCCGGTATTCCCTCTTTGCTGCGCAGCAGGTTGTAGTAAAAGGGCGGCGGGCTTTCGCCGATGGTCCAGTCGATGCGCCGGATCAAGGGCTCAGAGCGCAGTCGCGTATCCAGCTCGCGCACCAGTCTATAGCTGTCGTTGATCGAGCGACCAGGTGGGAGCGTGACTTTCAGTACCATTTGATCACGATCTGTGCCGGGGAAAAACTGCGCAGTTAGCGTTGGGAAGGAAAGGAAGCCCGCGATGGGTAGCGCGAGCGCCAATGCCACCGAGCCAAGCGGGTTCGCGATGGACCAGTCCAGCGCGCGACTAAGGGCCCGGCCAGCACGACCGCTGCGCATACCCGTTTGCCACCAGTGCTGTTCACGCAACAGGCCGCCCGGGAGCAATCGCGCGGCCAGGACCGGTGTGATGACCAAGGCCAGCACCAGCGACGCGCTCAGCATTATGACCACGGCCTTGGCAATTGAACCGAGGAAATCGCCGGCGGGTCCCGGAAGTATCACCATGGGCACAAAGGCCAGAACGGTGGTGGCTGTGGAAGACAGGAGCGGTACGCGCATTCGCGACACAGAGCCTCCGATGGCATCCAGCGGCGTATCTCCGGCGCTGAGCCGTTTGCGGACCTCGTCGGTCATGACGATGGATCCGTCGACCAGAAGGCCGAGGGCAACAACGAGCCCGGTTACGGACATCTGGTGGATCGGTAGTCCGATCTGGTACATAAGTGCCAGCGAGACCAGTGTGCACAGGGGCAGCACGACCGCGACAACTGCGGCGGCCCGCAGACCCAGAGTGAACAGCAGAACCAGCAGAACCAGCGCCACGCCAATGGCCAGATTGCCGATGACGTCCCGCAGGCGCTCCTCGGTGTAGACCGCCTGGTCATAGCTGGTGCTTATTTCGACCCCTGAAGGTGCCTCGGCGATATAGTTGTCGAGGAAGGTGGCGTATTCCCTGCTCCAGCGGTCGACTTGTAGGCCTTCATTCATGCCGATGCCGATGAGTACACCGGGACGCCCCTCGGTGAACGCCGCGCTACCCGGCGGTGTCTGCTGCGCTCGATAGATGGTCGCAATGTCACCCACGGTAACCGCGTCGCCTCTCGCTCCCATGCGTATGATTACGCTGGAGATACGCTCGGTAGAGTCAAATTCGCCGTCAATTTCGATTAGCAGATCGTTGGTGGCACCGCTGGCGCGTCCGGATGCCTGGCGAGGATCCGCGCCGCGCAGGGCGCGGGTAAGTTCCCGCATACTGATTCCCCGTGCGAGCATGGCCTGCTCATCGATATCGACACGGATTTCTTCCTGGACCTCACCGAATACTTCCACGACTTTTGTGCCCGGGAAATTCCGGCTACTTTCCGCGAGGTCATCGGCTACGCGCGACAGAAGTGACAGCGGGACGTCGTAGCCCGGGGCTGAGGTCAACGCCACTATTCTGACGAAGGCGCCAAAGCGGTCGTTGTCGAAGGACGGTTCAAGCACCCCAACAGGAAAACCCCGGGCGGCATCGTCCACGGCGTCGCGTACCTCTGACCAGACTCGTTCGATGGCATCCTCACTGAGTGTGTCGTAGAGCTCCACCACAACAGAGGACACCCCGGTCGACGACGTCGAGCGAACCTCTTCAACTTCCGCAATGCTGCGCAACTCTTCCTCGAGCGGGCGGCTCAAGAGTGCTTCCACGCGTGCGGGTTCGGCGCCCGGATAAAAGGTCGTTACCATTGCCACGTAGTTTGTGACGGTAGGATCCTCCTGCCGTCCCAGGGAGCGCACGCTTGCTACACCGACCATCAGAATCACGATGACGGTCAGCCACAGGTATCGGCTATGAGAATAGAGTAGTTTCGCGAGCATGCTCAGAGCCCCGCGATACGCACATGTGTGCCCGGTGCGATGCGATGTACACCGTCAGCAATGACCATGTCGCCATCGTTGAGCGTTCCCCGCACGAAGGCGCGATCGCCGCTTACGTGTAGCACTTCCACGACCTCTCGCTGTGCCCGGACGGCCCCGCTCTCGGCGGAGTGCATTTTCAGGACGGTCCACATGCCGCGCTCGCCTTCGAGCAGGGATGACAGGGGAAGCCAGCCGCCGGTCTCTGCAATCTGTCTCGGCAAGCTGATGCTGAGGGGTTCGCCATCAAATGCATCGAGGTCGTCAGCTAAGTTGAAGATGGCTACGACGGTCATGCTGACCGGATTCACATCGGGTCTGATAGCACGTAAAGCTACTGAAAATTCCAGGCCCCGCCATTGCAGGTTGTAGTGCTCGCCTGGTTTCAGGTGCTGCGCCTGCTCCACGGCTACGCCGATATGGGCTTCCCGCCTAGCGCTGGACACTAGTGTGAATACGGCGGCGCCGGGTTGTGTAACTGCTCCGCGGTCAAGGATTTGTCGGCCCACCTGGGCTGGGTAAGGGGATCGGAGCACAGATTTCTCCAGGTCGATATCGAGAGATCGCAGCTGTGCGCGCGCAGCGACGAGGCGCGATTTGAGCGCTTTCTCTGCAAGTCGCGTATCGTCAAAAAGCTGTTCTGAGACAGCCCCGTTGCTTTTCAGCTGTGTCTGGCGCTGCGTACGGGCCCCGGCCAGCTCCAGCTCCGCACGGATTTGCTCCACGATTGCCGCGCCGGCGCTGCGCCGCGCTTGCAGGGCTTGCGTATCGAGGCTCGCGAGGGGCTGGCCCTCTGTGACGCGCTCGCCTTCCTGTACGGCAATGGAAACGATGGTACCCGGAACCGCAAAGCCGACCTGGCTGCGCGTCGCCGCCTGTACAAGACCCAGAAAATGTTGCTCACGCTGGTAACCGCTTTCAGACGTGAAAACGATGCCAGTGACAGGCATCGGAGCGCGCTCGGCGTGGTCCTCGGCCTTACCGACACGAGCATGCAGGATACCGGTCAGCGCAAATATGACTGCGCTCGCAATGAACAGGGCCAGTGCGGTTTGCCGCCAGTGGGCTCCCGGGTGCGCTGTGCTCATGTTGGGTCTCCTGTCGCTTAATGTTAATGATCATAACATTAATGTTACTGGTCGTAACATATACGGAGGTTCAGGCTGTCCGGATGCGCGCCGATTCGCCGCCGCGACCTCGGTGAATCTGACGTCTGATTGAATCTGCACGCGACTTGTGCAGCTTCCCTTGCTCCCGGAGGTGCTTTTGGCGACAATGCGCGTCCCCCGAGAGGGGGCTGTTAGGGTGGCCCGGGCGGTCCCCTCGCAATGTCAGGCAGTGAACTCCGCCAGACCCGGAAGGGAGCAACGGTAGCTGCTGGTGCATGTGCCGGGGTGTGGCTGTCCGGGTCGCTTCCATTTGGGCGGTCCGCACACTGTGGTCGACCCTGGTTGTTCGTCAGCGCAATGCCTCCGGCACGGAACCGATATGTCCTATCAGGTGCTGGCGCGAAAGTGGCGCCCGGCTACATTTGATGCCCTGGTTGGCCAGGAGCACGTGCTCCAGGCGCTTCGACATGCGCTGGACAATAATCGCCTGCATCATGCGTATTTATTTACCGGAACCCGCGGTGTCGGCAAGACGACCATCGCGAGAATCCTTGCGCGCTGTCTTAACTGTGAGCAGGGGGTTAGCTCACAGCCCTGTGGGGAGTGCAGTGCCTGCCTTGAGATATCCGAGGGGCGCAGCGTTGATCTGATCGAGGTGGATGCGGCGTCGCGTACCAAGGTGGAGGATACGCGTGAGTTGCTGGATAACGTTCAGTACGCGCCCACGCGCTCCCGTTACAAGGTGTATCTCATCGACGAGGTGCATATGCTGTCGGGTCACAGTTTCAACGCACTGCTCAAGACCCTCGAAGAGCCTCCGGAACACGTAAAATTTCTGCTTGCAACCACGGATCCGCAGAAACTGCCGGCGACGGTCCTGTCGCGCTGCCTGCAGTTCAATCTCAAGAATATGCCTGCGGAGCGCGTGGTTGGGCACCTGCGCCACGTACTCGATGAAGAAGGGGTGCTTTACGAAGATCCCGCGCTCTGGCTACTGGGCCGCGCTGCTGCCGGCAGTATGCGCGATGCGCTGAGCCTGACCGATCAGGCCATCGCCTATGGCGGTGGGGCCCTCGGCGAAGCTGATGTGTCCAGCATGCTGGGTACCGTGGATCGCCAGCACGTTTTCCGCCTGCTTGAGGAGTTGCTTGCGGATAATTCCGCCGGCCTGCTGCAGGCCACCGCCGCGATGGCGGAGCAGGGCGTTGATTTTGTGGCGGCCGTAGACGAAGTCTCCAGCGTGCTGCACCGCTGTGCAATTGCCCAGGCGGCGCCGATGGCTATTGACCGCGAACTCGGTGACGCGGAGCGCGTGGCCGATCTCGCGGCTCGCATGAGCCCCGAGGACGTGCAGCTTTTCTATCAGTTCGCACAGGTGGGCCGGTCTATGACCGCCGCCGCTGGCGAACCGCGAGCGGCTTTTGAGATGCTCGCCTTGCGTATGCTGGCATTTCGACCGGTGGAGCCTTTGGACCCGGCACTGACTCCCGAGGATCTGACGGCGATCACGGGCGCGGCCGACCAGGAGGTCGGCGACACGGTAAAAAAGCCTGAGCCGCCGTCGGCGGCAAGCGTAGACAGCGAGGACAGCACCTCGCGAGATATTGTCGCCGATAGTCCGGCTGCGATCCCGGACCCAGAGCCCGGGGAAGAGGCTGCAGCGCTGCGAAAGCCTCCGGAGCATGGGCAGGATGCGCAGAGCACCCCGGGGGCGGCTTCCGCGCCCTGGCATGAGATACTGGCGCAACTCCGCCTCAGCGGCAGCGTCCTCAATGTGGCTTCCCACTGCGAGTTGTGTTCTGCCAGTGATTCGTTGTGGCAGCTGCGTCTGGACGAAAACCACGCGACGCTCTTTAACGATCGGCATGTGAAGTTGATTGAGGCGGCCCTGAGCGAGTGGCAGGGCGGGCCAGTTGCTGTACGGATTGAACTCGCTGCGGTGCACAGCGAGACACCGGCGGCGCGTCGGGAGCGTAAGCGGGCTGAGCGGCAGGCTCAGGCTGAGGCGTCCATCGCGGACGATCAGCGTCTGCAGCAGTTGTTGAAAGACTTTGATGGAGAGTTTGTGCACGGCTCCGTTGAATTAAAATAAGCCGCGAAGCGGGCGGCATGACAATCGAAAAGGATGTAGAAAATGGAAGGTGGTTTGGGCGACATAATGCAGCAGGCGCAACGGATGCAGGCCGAGATGCAGAAAGCGCAACAGGCCATGGCCGAGCGCGAGGTAAAGGGCGAGGCCGGGGCGGGCATGGTGACGGTCACGATGACCGGTCGCCACGACGTGCGTCGGGTGCAGATCGATCCGTCCGTGCTCAGCGAAGACAAGGCAGTGCTTGAAGATCTTCTCGCGGCCGCTGTTAACGATGCAGTGCGCCGGGTTGAGGAGGTCAACCGCGAAGCCATGCAGGAAATTACCGGTGGCCTATCTTTGCCCCCGGGTTTCAAGATGCCGTTTTGAACTGATGAAATTCAGTCCCGCATTTGATGCGCTGGTCGAAGCGCTGCGCTGTCTGCCCGGGGTTGGGCCGAAATCCGCCCAGCGCATCGCCCTACACCTGCTCGAGCGCGATCGCGATGGCGCCCTTGCCCTGAGTGAGGCCCTGGAGCAGGCGGCGGAGCGTATCGGGCGCTGCGAGCGCTGCCGCAATCTTTCCGAGACACCTCTGTGCAGCATATGTCTTGACCACAAACGTGATGCGGGATTGCTCTGCGTGGTGGAAACACCCGGGGACATTCTCGCCATTGAACAGGCCGGTGGTTATCGCGGGCGCTATTTTGTTTTGATGGGCCATCTGTCTCCCATTGATGGTATCGGACCGGAGGAGATAGGGCTGTCACGCCTGCAAAGCCTGGCAAGTGAGGGTGAACTGGAGGAAGTCATTTTGGCGACTAACCCGACGGTTGAGGGCGAGGCTACGGCGTACTACATCTCCCGTATTCTGGGTCCGCATGTACCCCGCGTGTCGCGCATCGCCCACGGCGTACCCCTGGGCGGTGAATTGGAGTATGTGGACGGTTCTACGCTGGCCCACGCGTTCTCTGGCCGGCAACCGGTACCCTCTACATGAAGCACAGCAACGCGGGGAGCGCAGCTCGATGAACTGGACGCTGGTAGTCAGCAATGAAGGGCTCGCTACAGCACTGGAGGCCCTGGCGAATGCGCGGGAGATCGCGGTGGACACCGAGTTTATGCGCCGCAGCAGTTACTACCCGCATGTGGCGTTGCTGCAGCTCTGCGGCGATGAACACGCCTGGCTGATAGATCCTCTTAAGGTGGACGCCCTTGATGGCCTGCGGTCGTTGATGGTGGATCCGGCGCGACAAAAAATACTGCATTCCTGCAGCGAGGATCTCGAAGTTTTCCGCCACTGGCTGGGCGTACTGCCGGACCCACTGGTCGATACGCAGCGAGCGGCGGCTCTGCTGGGAATGGGTTTCGGCATGGGGTATCGAACGTTGATACAGGAACTGTTGGGAATTGAGTTGGACAAAGGTGAGACACGCTCGGACTGGCTGCGTCGCCCGCTGACGGAGTCCCAGTGTAGTTACGCGGCACAGGATGTGCTGCATTTACTACCGGCCTGGCGCATCTTGCGCGATCGTGCGCTGGACCAGGCGCGTATGCCCTGGCTGTTGGAGGAGGGCGCAGAAGCCCGCCACATGCTTGCGGAACGAGAGCAGGACATTTACCGGCGGGTGAAGTCTGCATCGCGGCTGCCGCCGCGACAGTTGGCGGTACTGGAGCAGCTATGCAATTGGCGAGAAGGGCGCGCCCGCGACAGCGACACGCCCCGCGGCTGGGTGCTGGATGACAAGGCCTGTATCGCTATTTCTCAGGCCATGCCAGAGAACATGGCCGCCCTGGGCGCCCTGGAAGCGATCCCGGCGGGGGTGCTGCGCAAGCAGGGAGAGAAGATTCTTACTATGGTCGAGAACTGCCGTGGGCTGGATGCAGATAGTCTTCCTGCCGCGCTGAACGGCTCCCTGTCTCCGTCGCAGCGGACACTCCTGAAGCAAGTTCGCGGGACTGCGCGCGGCCTGGCTGAGCCGCTGGGCGTTGCGCCAGAGATATTGGCTTCAGGCAGTGACCTCGAATTACTGGTGCGCGAAGCCACCGGAGAGACGATCGAAGTGCCTCGGCGCTGGCTTGGCTGGCGGGCCGATGCGGTGATTGCTCCGCTGCGCGTTGCGATCGGGGGGGTGGCTTGATGCCGCTCGTACTGTGCGAAATATTCCGTAGCCCGAAGCGCGAGGGTATGTATCTCTATGTGCCGCGGGAAGAGGGCCTGGAGCGGGTGCCAGAGCAACTGCTGGACGTGTTTGGCACGCCGGTGCGGGCAATGACCTTGCGCCTTACGGCCGAGAAGAAGCTGGCCCGGGTAGATGTTAAGGAGGTGATCGCAGCGCTGCAGCAGCAGGGGTACTACCTGCAGATGCCCCCTTCGTCGAATCCGGAAGCGGAGGAAGAGGCGCTGGAGAGAGAAAACACGCTAAACGCCACCCTGAAGGGCAAAGGGGAACTCGACAGGTGCTGACGGAGGGTAGCTACCACACGGCGCTGACGATCTATGCGCTCGCTGCCTTCGCTGTGCTGCTACTGGGGAATCTGTGGATACTCAAGGGTCGCAGCGCGGGAGTTCGTCTGTTGGTGAGTCTGCCGCTTGCCGCGCTCTTCCTGACGCCCGCGTTTACACAGCCGGGGGGCGATACCTTTGCACCGGCGATGATCGTTTTAGCATTCCAGTGGCTGAGTCAGGGTGCCGAGGCGGCGACCTATGCCCTGCGAGCGCTCGCGGTCTTCACCGGCGCCGCGCTGCTGTTAGCTGTTGTGCTCGCTCTGCTGTTGCGCTGGCGCTCCCGCCGCGCAGAGCGCTAATCAGACTTGCCGATACGGGTCACAGTTCGCTAGGCTTGCGCGTTTGATCTCGCTACAACAACCCACACACACGATTACAACTACGCTGACCGTACAGGGAGTTCACCAAGCATGAAGTTTGAAGGAACGGAACGCTACATCGCTACTGAAGATCTGCGCATGGCGGTGAATGCCGCCGTGAGCCTGGAGCGACCGCTGCTGATCAAGGGTGAGCCCGGTACCGGGAAGACCATGCTGGCCGAGGAAGTCGCGGCGGGACTGGGGATGCGGCTTATCCAGTGGCATATCAAGTCGACCACCAAGGCACAGCAGGGGCTTTACGAATATGACGCCGTGTCCCGCCTGCGTGACTCACAACTGGGTGATGACAAGGTGCACGACGTTCGCAACTACATCCGGCAGGGCAAGCTCTGGGAGGCCTTCACGGCCGATGAGAAGGTCGTGCTACTGATTGATGAAGTAGACAAAGCGGACATCGAGTTTCCCAACGACTTGCTGGTAGAACTCGATCGAATGGAGTTCTTTGTCTACGAGACCGGGGAAACGATCAAGGCCAGGCAGCGACCCGTTATCATCATTACCAGCAACAATGAAAAGGAACTCCCGGACGCGTTTTTGCGCCGTTGTTTTTTCCACTTCATTAATTTCCCCGATCGGCAAACGATGCAAACGATTGTCGACGTTCACTATCCGAATATCTCCCAGACCCTGGTGCAAGAGGCGCTCGAGGTGTTTTTCGACTTGCGCTCGGTATCAGGACTGAAAAAGAAGCCTTCCACGTCGGAGCTGATTGACTGGCTGAAACTGCTGATGGCGGATGATATTCCCGATGAGATCCTGCGCGAGCGAGATCAGTCCAAAGCGATCCCGCCGCTCTATGGTGCGCTGCTTAAGAACGAGCAGGATGTTCACCTGCTGGAACGTCTCGCCTTCATGCACCGTCGCGAAACGCGCTAGTCGGGGTATTCAGTCGCCGTGCTCATCAATTTTTTTCAATCTCTTCGCGATGTAGGCATTCCCGTAACCACCCGGGAACTGCTGGATCTTTATGAGGGCCTCACCAAGCACGTGGCCTTTGGCAGCGCTGACGAATTTTACTATTTCAGTCGCATCTGCCTGGTGAAGGACGAAAAGTACTTTGACCGCTTTGACAAAGCCTTTGGCTCTCATTTCGAAGAGTTGCAGGACCTCGCTGATGTGATCGAGGCGATGATTCCCGACGACTGGTTGCGCAGTGAATTCGTGAAGCAGCTCAGTGAGGAGGACAAAGCCAAGATCGAATCACTGGGCGGCCTCGAGAAGCTGATCGAGGAATTCAAAAAACGTCTCGAGGAGCAGGAAAAACGTCACGAGGGCGGTAGTAAGTGGGTTGGCACCGGCGGTACCTCGCCCTTCGGGCAGGAGGGTTACCACCCCGAGGGGATTCGTGTGGGTCCCAACGGCGGTAACGGCAAGGCGGTCAAGGTCTGGGATAAGCGCGATTTCAGGAATCTCGACGACAGCGTCGAGTTGGGCACTCGCAATATCAAAATGGCGCTGCGCCGCTTGCGCAAGTTTGCTCGCACCGGCGCGGCGGATGAACTTGATCTCGATGACACGATACGTTCGACCGCTCGCAATGCGGGATTGCTGGATATCCGCATGGTCCCCGAGCGGCACAACGCCGTGAAGGTGCTTTTGTTTTTCGATGTCGGCGGCTCCATGGACCCGCATGTGCGAGTCTGCGAGGAACTGTTCTCGGCCTCGCGCACGGAGTTCAAACATATAGAGAGTTTCTATTTTCACAATTTTCTTTATGAGAGCGTGTGGAAGAACAACATCCGTCGGCATAGCGAGCGCAGTAACGTACTGGATATCCTGCATAAGTATGCCCATGACTACAAAGTGATCATCGTGGGCGATGCGTCAATGTCGCCCTACGAGATAGTGCAGCCGGGGGGGTCTGTTGAGCACTGGAACGAGGAATCCGGGGAAGTCTGGATGCGTCGGCTTCTGCAGACCTACGCAAAGGCCGTGTGGATCAATCCGGTCCCCGAGAAGGAGTGGGAATACACGCAGTCTATTTCCATCACCCATCAGTTGATGGAGGGGCGCATGCATCCCCTTACGCTCAAGGGCCTCGAGGAGGCCATGGCTTACCTGTCGCGCTGAGCGCCGACCCGGTAGGCCACCAGAGATGCGCTGACGGCGACGTTCAGGGACTCCACGCCATTGGCCATGGGAATGGCGATGTCTTCCCCAGGGAGCTCCTGCAGGGCCGGTGACAGCCCGCCAGTCTCCCCGCCCAGTACAAACAGCCCGCGCGCAGCGAATGGCTGTCCATCGAAGAGATTTCGCCCCGCGCCAGCCTGCAGCCGATAGAGCGTGAACCCCGCTGCGAGGCAGGCCTGCGTTCCCCCGGGAATATCCCCGCAGCGCAGCAGCGGTGCCCGGAACACGGTGCCGGCACTGGCTTTGATGACCAGTGGGCCGAGGGCGGGATTGCCGCGATCGGCGTAGAGCACCCCAGCAACGCCGGCGGCTGTGGCAGACCTGATAGCCATGCCCGCATTCTGGGGATTCGTCACGCCGTCCAGGGCGAGCAGGCGGCATGGCCCCGATGCTGGCAACGCGGCGAGAAAGTCGGCTAATTCGCCCAGGGCGGGGCAGTACACATCTAGCGCCACGCCCTGGTCCTGGCGGCCATTGCGCGAGATGCGCGCCAGTGCTTCGCGACTGTGCTGCTGCATAGGCAGTTTTCGAGCCTGTGCCGCGCCCATTATGGGCGCGAGGCTACCGCCCTTGCGGTTGCTCTGTGCGAGATGCAGCGTGCGGCAGTCGAGGTCCTTGTTCTGCAGGGCTTCGAGCACCGCGTTGCGGCCGTAAACGGTGAGCAGACGCCGCCGTTCCTGTCGCGAAGGCATAGCCGGCTTCAGGGGCTCGGAGCTCATGCTAGACTCCCGCGAAAGTGACCATTGGGGTTAGTGTGATTCACGCGCTCACGCTCTATAGCACCGAGGGATGTCATCTCTGTGATGAAGCAGAGAGCCTGCTTGGCACTCTGCAGAAGACGGGGGAAACACAGCGTTGGGAGGTCGTGGATATCGCGAATGATGATGTTCTCTTCAAGCGTTACGGCTGGTCTATTCCGGTGCTTCGCAAAAGCGACGGCACTGAGTTGGCCTGGCCTTTTGATGCCGCCACTTTGAGTGCTTTTCTACACAGCGACGCCGAGCAGCCCCCCTGAGCGCGGATGCCCTGGCGCACTAGGGACCGTAGGGCTACAAGCAAAGCCTTGGGGCTGATCAAGCGACAGAACGACCTGCTCAGGCGCCGACGCGCACCGCCAGAACATCACAACCAGCCCCGTGTAACACGCCGTTGGCCGTTGAGCCCATGAGCAGCGACAGGCCGTGGCGACCGTGGCTGCCGACGATGATAAGGTCCGCACCTGTTTCATCTGCCAGGGCGTGAATCTCTACACCGGGCTGTCCGAGTACCACGTGTTTGCGCTCTGCATCGATGCCGTGTTTCTCAGCGAATTTTTGCAGCATTTGCACGGCCTGTTGGTGAATCTCGTCCTGGATTCCGGAAAAGTCCATGGGAATATCCCCGCCGTAAGCGAAGCTCAGAGGTTCTATGACATGGATAACATGTAGCTCTGCATCGTTGTTTTTGGCAATCGCCAGAGCGCGTTCGGCAATTTTGCCGGAATCCTCGCTAAGATCCACGGCCAGTAGGATTTTGTCATAGTTTGCCATTCTGCTTCCCCCCATCGAGCTATCTGTCGTATCCGCCATGACCCTGCGAGCAGATACCGGCAGTACATTTGTTTGTCCCCTCGCGTCCGTAACGCGTCGGGCGTTGATTGAAGTTATATCATACAGTCATCATTGATGGGGTGATCCTCCATGAGGAGCGGAAGTATTTATGAATTACCTGGTTATAGTCCTGATAGTACTGCTCGCGCTCGCCCCCCTGTGGCATTTCATGCCCAGTAAGCGTCAGCGACGTCAGGCCAGTCTGCGCGAGCAGGCAGCACTGGCCGGACTGTTCGTTGAGTTTCGCGATATTCCACTGCCCCCGGCCCGCAAGGAGCGGCTGTCAGCCTCCGAGCGGCAGGTGCTTTATTACGGACGTCGCTTGCCTGCGTCCCGCAGCGAGCCGCGTTCCAGGGCGGTCTGGTGGCGCGAGGGCGATGCCTGGAGCGCGCTGCCGCCGGGCGCTCCGCCGCCGGGCATTGTCGCTGATCTACCGCTTGCGGTGCTCGCTATAGGCGTTGCGGAAGACAGCTGTGGCATCTTCTGGCAGGAGGATGGCGATGCGGAGACGGTGGGGGTTCTGGTCGATCTTTTGGCGTGCTGGCACAGCAGTTTTTGTCCGCCCTGAGCGCCCTTGTCGAGGGGGCCGATACGAGCGCTCCCTTGACCCGGCTCGAATGGGCCTATATATATGCGCCCCTTTGATCGTTCAGGCGATCATCTTTTGTCTCTACATTTCAGGTCTGTTGACCCTATGGGTAAATCACTCGTCATCGTTGAATCGCCGGCCAAGGCCAAGACGATCAACAAGTATCTCGGCAAAGACTTCGTCGTGAAGTCCAGCGTAGGCCATATCCGCGACTTGCCTACCTCTGGCAACGCGAAGGCCACGGACGCGAAGGAGCGTGCCGCCAAGGCCGCCCAGACGCGCAAGCTCTCGCCTGCAGATAAGGCGCTCCACAAAGAAAAGAAGGGGCGTGAGCAGTTGGTGCGGCGTATGGGCATAGACCCGGATCGCAACTGGGAAGCCAACTACGAGATCCTTCCCGGTAAGGAAAAGGTGGTCGCGGAGCTGCGCAAGCTGGCTGAAACCGCCGACACGGTTTACCTCGCGACGGACCTTGATCGCGAGGGGGAGGCTATCGCCTGGCACCTGCGCGAGGCCATTGGCGGCGATGATGACCGGTATCAGCGGGTGGTTTTCAATGAGATTACCCGCAAGGCTATCCAAGAGGCGTTTTCCAAGCCTTCGCGCATCGATCAGGCGCGTGTCAACGCACAGCAGGCGCGTCGTTTTCTCGATCGCGTGGTGGGCTACATGGTGTCCCCGCTGCTGTGGGCGAAGGTGGCGAGAGGCCTGTCTGCGGGCAGGGTCCAGTCGGTTGCGGTGCGCCTGATCGTTCAGCGGGAACGCGAGATTCGCGCCTTCGATCCAGAGGAATATTGGGAGATCCACGCGGATCTCGAGAAAGGCACCGAGCAGGCACGTTTTGAAGTGCGCCGGGCCAAGGGCGAAAAATTCCGACCCAATAATGAGTCGGACGCGATGGCGGCACACGATGCTCTCGCGGAAGCCAGTTATGGGGTCAGCGAGCGCGAAGACAAGCCGACCCGCTCAAAACCGCCGGCACCCTACATAACGTCTACGCTGCAGCAGGCCGCCAGTACGCGCCTGGGTTTCAGTGTCAAGAAAACCATGACATTGGCGCAGCGTCTTTATGAGGCCGGCTACATAACGTATATGCGTACGGATTCCACCAATCTCAGTGTGGATGCGGTTGC
>JBLIIW010000041.1:0-22839 GCA_047635315.1 Halieaceae bacterium
CGGTGGCGTCAACCTGACCCTCACCGGTACCACCGACGGCACCCCCGAGACGCTCACCGTGAGCGATAACAGCGGCGCCGTGCGCGGTGCCATTGAAGGGTTTGTCAACGCGTTCAATAACTTTGCTAGCACCGCCGGCAACCTGACCGCCTACAACGCCGATTCCGGCGTGGCCGGCGCCCTGCAGGGTGATTTCACCGCCCGCTCGGTGATCAATCAGGTGCGTTCGGTATTATCCGGCGCTGCGGAGGGCTTTGACGGACCGTTCAGTTCCCTCTCAGAGCTCGGCATCACCACCCAGGCCGATGGCCGCCTGCAGATCAATTCCGCGACGCTGGATACGGCGCTGGCGGATAACTTCGAGAGCGTTGTCGGGGTGTTTGCGCAGCTCGGCGTTAGCAGTGACTCCGGGGTTGAGGTTAGCTCCACGACGTCCAACAGCCAGGTCGGCAGCTATGCGGTGAACGTTAGCCAACTGGCCTCGCAGAGTGCGCTGACCGGCGCTGCGATTGGCAGTTTCCCGGTGACGATCGATGGCACTAACGACAGTTTTGCCATCAGCATTAACGGCGTGAGCTCCGGGAGTCTGTCGCTCACCCAGGCGAGCTACGCCAACGGCACCGAGCTCGCGGCGGAACTGCAGTCGCGCATCAACGGGGCCTCGGCACTGGCCGATGGCGGTATCAGCGTGAGCGTCAGCTTCAACGGCTCCAATCAGTTGGAAATCCGCTCGGACCGCTTCGGTTCTGACAGCAGTGTGGAGATCACCAGCCTCGAAGATGGCGCGGCCTTTGGCTTGAGCCTGGCCGTGGGCAGCACGGCCGTGGATGTGGCCGGTACCATCGGCGGCGTCGCGGCCACCGGTGTTGGTCAGCGCCTGATCGGTGCCAGCGGCGACCCCAGCGAGGGCGTCAACCTTTTGATCACCGGCGCGACGCTCGGCGATCGCGGCACAGTGAACGTATCCCAGGGGATTGCCGCGCAGCTCGACAATCTTCTCAGCCAGTTTTTGCAGAGCAACGGACTTTTTGATCTGCGCGCCGATGGTCTGCAGAGCAGTGTGGAGCGTCTCGGGGAAGACCGCGAGGTTCTGGATCGGCGTTTGGAGGCGCTCGAGGGCCGCTATCGCCGCCAATTCAATGCGCTCGATACCCTGCTGGCGAATTTGCAGAGTACCGGTGATTTTATCTCCACCCAGCTGGCAGCCATTCCGCTGCCCGGGAGTAACAATAATTGAAATCGTTGGCGCTAGCCAAGTTTCTGGAGGCAATACAACATGAATGCAGGACAAGCCATGAGTGCGTACCGCAAAGTGGGTGTACAGAGCGGTGTTACCGACGCGGATCCACACCAGTTGATCAGCATGTTGCTCGAGGGGGCCCTGGACCGTATCGCCGGAGCGCGCGGGGCCATGGAGCGCAAGGAGTCGGCGCGCCAGGGCGAGCTGATCGGTGGTGCGATCTCGATTGTCGACACCATGCGCGCCAGTCTCGATTACGAAAAGGGCGGCGAGATAGCCGCCAACCTTGGCAGTCTCTATGACTACATGGAGCGTCGCCTGCTCGAAGCCAGCAGCAAGACAGACCTTGTTCCGCTCGAGGAAGTGAGTACTCTGTTGAAAAACATCAAGAGTGGCTGGGATGGTATCGGCAGCCAGTCACAGGGCAGCTAGCTAACATGAGCGCAGAACAGCAGGGCACAATCGCAGCGGGGCAGGCCGGGAGTTGCCGGCGGCTCGCCGATGTCCTGAACTTGACCCGCGATATGCTGGATTACGCCACGGCAGATGACTGGGATCGGGTTGCCGAGCTGGAAAAAATGCGCCGCGCCGATCTGCAGGCCTGCTTCAGTTCGCCGGTGATCGCCGATCAGCGCGAGCTGGTGGCCGAGGCGCTTGCGGTGATGTTGCATCTGAACGAAGAACTGATGGGTAAGCTGGCGACGGCCCGGGAACTAGTTCTCAAGCGCGGTGCGCAGCAGGCGCGCACACGCTCAGCCATTCACAATTATCACGACGTGGGGCAAGCCCCCGCATGAGTGACGAGAAGTCCAAACCCGGCGAGGGACTCGCCTACAGCGACAATATTTCCGTCGCCTGGAAGTACGTTGATCACGAACCGGACCAGAACCATCTGTCTCTGGTGAATGCGTCCAACGAGGACTTCCTGCGCGCCGTTGCGGTGATCGGCGAGAACACGACGCAGAAGGAGCCGACCGAGGCCTCGGGCTCGGTCGCCCAGGAGCTCGTGCGCCTCGATCTCAAGCTGAATATCTTGCTGGATCTGGTCAGCACGCTGATCTATCACGAGCTGGATCTCCCGGAGACTCGCCCGGTCAGCGTGTCGGCCGCCGGCGTTGCCTGGCGCGGCCAGGCACCGGAGCCTGGGCGGCGGGTTTTTCTGCAGCTGTATATCCAGCGCGGCCTGCCCAAGCCGCTGTGCTGCTACGGCGACGTGGTCTCCACCGCTGAAGACTGCGCTACCGATACGGCCAAGGTACGCTTTGTGGGCCTCAGTGGTTCGGCGCTGTCCTGGCTGGAAAAACTCATCTTTAGGCATCATCGCCGCGACGTCGCCTTCCGCCGCTCGCGCAAGTAGTGGCCGCAGGTCACTGTCGCAAGAACTGTCGCAAGTATTCACACCGCCGTCCCGGGCTCTGTTCACAGAGCGTCAAAATGTTGACAAAGTACGCAGGGCCCCCGAGACTGGGGCGAATCCCGCCGCAGTAGAGTCACAGGTCATGGTTTGTCGGCAAATGCGCCCTTTATCTGGAAAAAAGTCGCTAACTTGCATCTTCGAGCATGCAGTTAAGCGGCCTGCAAGCATTCCCGGCGCTGTGACGGTAGCGGGGCTAATCTGATGGATCAGGAACAGGCCGGCCGCGCCCTGGAGAAAGCCTTGGTCGGCAGTAGCCGGCAGATGGCCGGTATTCGGCGCCTGATGGCGCAGGTTGCCCCTTCTGACGCCTCCGTGTTGGTGCTGGGCGAGTCGGGCACGGGCAAAGAAGTGGTCGCCCGCG
The DNA here is from genome assembly GCA_047635315.1 of Halieaceae bacterium. Taxonomy (GTDB): domain Bacteria; phylum Pseudomonadota; class Gammaproteobacteria; order Pseudomonadales; family Halieaceae; genus Congregibacter. The sequence goes on from JBLIIW010000041.1 coordinate 3,019, forward strand.
GCATCCACGACCTGTCCAAGCGTGCGCGCGGCCCGTTCGTGCCGGTGAACTGCGGGGCGATTCCCGCAGAATTGCTGGAGTCCGAACTCTTTGGCCACGAGAAAGGTGCCTTTACCGGCGCTATCAGCGCCCGCGACGGGCGTTTTGAGATGGCCTCGGGCGGCACCCTGTTTCTGGATGAGATCGGCGATATGCCCCTGGCCATGCAGGTCAAGCTCCTGCGCGTGCTCCAGGAACGCTGCTTCGAGCGCGTTGGCAGCAATCACACCACGCAGTGCGATGTGCGCGTTATCGCCGCCACGCATCAGGATCTGGAACGGCGGGTGGACAGCGGCGAGTTCCGCATGGACCTGTTTTTCCGTCTCAACGTGTTTCCCATAGAGGTGCCGTCCCTGCGCCAGCGCCCGGAGGATATTCCGCAGCTGATTCATCGCTTTGTTGAGCTGATGGAACGCGAACACCGCGGTACCGTGCGCATCGAACAGGACGCGCTGCAGTGCCTGCAGGCCTATGGCTGGCCCGGCAACGTACGCGAGTTGTCGAATCTGGTCGAGCGACTGGCCATTCTTTACCCGGGAGAATCCGTTCGCGTGGCGGAGCTCCCGGAGCGCTTTGTTGTGACCGCCCCGGAGCGGCCGGCACCGCTGGCGCCGCTCGCGGATGAGGCGGGGGAGGTGCCCGGCTTAGCGCCAGCGCCGCCGCGCGACGCGGACCTACACGCCTGGACCCTGCCGGACGCCGGAGCGGGCGCCGTCGATGATGAGCAACAAACGGTAGCTGTCAGAGTCGATGCCGGTAGCGCCGCGGCCCCACTGGAGAATCTGGATCTCAAGGCACACCTCGCTGCCATGGAGCGTTCGTTGATGGTCCAGGCCCTGGAACAGTCGGATTGGGTGGTGGCGCGGGCGGCGAAACTCCTCAACCTGCAGCGCACAACGCTGGTTGAAAAGATGCGCAAGTACGACATCAGCAAGCCCCCGGAAGCGACGGAAAGTTGACGCCCGTCGCTTAGCTGTTCGATAAGTATTTGATAAATATAGAAGAATAGTTTAGGCACAGTAGTTGCATTGTCTTTGTCGGATTCTCCGGAGAAAGACATGTGGCCGCTTTGATGCAACCAACGACCCTGGAACGCCCCCCGCTTGAGCCTGCGCTGCAGGCCACACCTGCCCGCGTGCCTGACGCTCTTGCGCCCGAGTCCCTGTCATCGCTGGAAGCGGTGTCCCGGGAGCTCGATATCAGCTATCGCGACATGCAGGCACAGGTGTCGCGCCTGCAGCTGGAGCTGGTCGCCAGTCGCAGCGCGCGGATGCGCGAGCTGGCGGAGAAGGAGCGGCTGCTCGCGCGCCTCTCATCGCTGGTGGCCATTCTGCCTGGCGGTGTGTTGCTGCTGGACGGTACTGAGGTCATCCGTGATGCCAATCCCGAGGCCCTGGAACTGCTCGGCGAGCCGCTGCTCGGAGAAACCTGGTCGGCGATTGCGGCGCGCAATGAGGTGGTCACGGACAGCGTCGGTAACGAAGGGCGGCATCTGTCCATCAGCAGCCGGGCCCTGGAGGAACACGGAGAAGAGGTGGTGCTGATCACCGATACCACAGAGCTTCGCGAACTGCAGCGTCAGCTGGGCCGACGCCAGCGTCTCTCAGCCCTGGGGGAAATGGCGGCGCGACTGGCGCATCAGATTCGCACGCCCCTGTCTGCTACCTCCCTGTACCTCGCCCAGCTGGCCAGTCCCGAACTGCCGGCGGCGGAACGCGCGCGTATTTGCGAGCGTATCAGTGGGAGACTTCACCAGACCGAGGCCTTGATCGAATCCATGCTCAGCTTTGCGCGCGGGCGCAGCCCGGTTACCGAGCGCATCAGCCTGCGCGATGTACTCGAGTCCCTGGACACCACGCTGCGGCCGACACTTGCAGACACGGTCTCGCTCAGTATTACCCCGGTTGACGACACCCTACAGTTACAGGGCAGCCGCGAGGATCTGGCCGGCGCGCTTGCCAACCTGGTGACGAATGCTATGGAGGTTGGGGGAGCCGGTACCCACATCGAGGTGTGGGCTGGCGCCACCAGTTCACAGGCGCTGCAGATACGCGTGCGCGACAACGGGCCGGGGATTCCCGAGGAGATCCTGGCGAGAATTTTTGACCCTTTCTTTAGTACGCGGGCCAAGGGCACGGGCCTGGGCCTCGCGGTTGCAGCGATGACCGCGCAAAACCACGGCGGTGAGCTGACTGCCCGCAATCGCGCCGGGGGCGGTGCGGAATTTCGTTTCGATCTGCCCCTGCAGTCGGATACACCGACGCCGCAAAAAGGAGAGCGAACATGAATGCCGCAGCAACCGTCCTGGTAGTTGAAGACGACGACACCCTGCGCGAAGCCCTCTGCGACACCATCGAGTTTGGCGGTTATCGGGTGGTGTCGGCGGTCAACGGCGTTGAGGCCCTGACGCGAATGGAGAGCGGCAGCGTCGATATGGTGATCAGCGACGTGCAGATGGACGCGATGGACGGCCACTGCCTGCTGCGCGAAGTGCGTTCTCGCCAGCCGCATATGCCCTTTGTGATGATCACGGCGCACGGATCGGTTCAGGATGCGGTGGATGCCATGCGCGACGGGGCCACGGATTATCTCCTCAAGCCCTTCGAGGCGCAGGTGCTGCTCGACATGGTGGCGCGTATGGAACCGGTTGCGGAGCAGTCCGACGGCGACATGCTGGCGGAGGACCCGGCGTCCCGCGACCTGTGCACTATGGCCAAGCGCGTCGCCGAGTCGGATGCGACGGTGCTGATCAGCGGTGAATCCGGCTCTGGCAAGGAGGTGCTCGCCCGCTACATTCACCAGCACTCGCCGCGCGCCGAGGGGCCCTTTCTCGCTGTGAACTGCGCCGCAATTCCCGAAAATATGCTCGAGTCCATGCTCTTTGGTTATGAAAAGGGCGCGTACACTGGTGCTTACCAGTCGCGTCCGGGCAAGTTCGAGCAGGCCAACGGCGGTACGGTGCTCCTCGATGAGATTTCCGAGATGGATCTGGGACTGCAAGCCAAGCTGCTGCGCGTATTGCAGGAGCGCGAGGTGGAACGGCTCGGTGGTAACAAACTGATTGCCCTGGACGTGCGTGTGCTGGCAACGACCAACCGGCGTCTGGAGGAAGAGGTTCGCGACGGTAATTTCCGCGAGGATCTTTATTATCGACTGAGTGTATTTCCCCTGCATTTGCCGCCTTTGCGCGAACGCCGCGGCGATATTGTGCCCCTCGCAAGCCGCTTCCTCGCGCGCTATGCGGGCGGCCGCAATTTGCGTTTTTCCACGGCCGTTGAGGCGCAGTTGCGTGCTCACCACTGGCGCGGCAACATACGTGAACTGGAAAATTGTATCCAGCGCGCGACTATTCTGGTGCGCGGCGATGAGATTGGCAGCGCCGACATTATGCTGGACGGCGCGCTCGATCCGGCCCGCAGCAACACGCCGGCCGCAGCGGAGGAACCTTCACCGGAAGCGCCCCTGGCCGGTGATCTGAAGCAGCGTGAGCAGAGCCTGATCCTGGATGCCCTGAACGCCTGCGGCGGCAATCGCAAGGACGCCGCGACGCGTCTTGGCATCAGCCCGCGAACCCTGCGCTACAAGCTCGCCAGGCTGCGGGAACTGGGTATTGAAACATCCCGCGGCGGCGCCCTTGACGGCGCGCTGAGCGGCGTTTCCTGAGCAACCGGATTTAAGGAGAATCGACAATGAGTGAGATAGCCATGAACCAGGTGCTCGCGCAGATGCGCACCATGTCGGCGGGTGCCGGCAGTGAGATCAGCACGCGCAACAGTGGCGAGAGCGACGGTGTGTCGTTCTCATCGCTGATGCAGGACTCCCTGGAGCAGGTCAACGCGGACATGATGCAGGCGAAAGCATTGGCGACGTCTTTTGAAACCGGCACTCCCGGCGTGTCCCTGGCCGAGGTGATGATCTCCTCGCAAAAGGCCGGTCTGGAGTTTCAGGCGGTAACCGAGGTCCGCAATAAGCTGTTGTCGGCTTACCAGGAAATCATGAGTATGCAGGTCTAGGTCGGCTGATCTGCTGGTAGAGCGAAGGAGAGAACCATGGCCGAGGCCATCGACATTGCAATGTTTAACCGCTTTAGCAACTACTCGCGGCAGCCGGCTATCCGCCAGATTGCACTGCTTTTCGGGCTGGCCGCGAGCGTAGCGCTCGGTCTTGGCCTGGTGCAGTGGACCGTCAAACCCGACTTCAAACCGCTGTTTGGCACCATGGCCCCGGAGGATATGAACTCGGTTATTGCCGCCCTCGAGGCCGGGGGTATCGACTACAACATGGATGGGCGCAGCGGTATGGTGGCTGTGCCCGCCGGCGATATTCATCGCGCCCGGCTGTTACTGGCGAGCGATGGCTATCCGCGCGCGGAGGGCGTCGGCTTTGAAAGTCTCTACCGCGAGCAGGAGATTGGCCTGTCGACCTTTATGGAGCAGGCGCGTTATCACCGTTCCCTCGAGGCGGAGCTTTCACGAACCATCGCCTCCATGGACAGTGTCCGCGGCGCCCGTGTGCATTTGGCGATGGCCAAACAGACCGCCTTCCTGCGGGCGCGGGAAAAACCTGCCGCCTCAGTAATGCTCGGCCTCTATGCGGGGCAGTCGCTCGGCGAGCGCCAGCTGGCAGGCATCGTTCATCTAGTGGCGTCCAGCGTTCCCAACCTTGAGGCCGAACAGGTCTCGGTGGTGGATCAGCAGGGGCGCCTGTTGTCGCGTCAGGGTGTAGACGAGGGAATGGGATTCACGCGCGAACAGTTTCGTCATAACCGCCGACTGGAGGATGACTATCGGCAGCGTATCATTGATATTCTCGAGCCGATTTTGGGCGTCGGGGCGGTGCACGCGCAAGTGGCCGCCGATATCGATTTCACACGCGTTGAGCGCACCAGTGAAACCTATGCGCCGGACACGGTCATGCGCAGTGAGCAGACCACGGAGGAGGTGTCCAACCAGCGTCTGGCCGGCGGGATACCGGGTGCGCTGTCCAATCAGCCCCCGGTCGATACTGAGGTCAGCGCCGAACAGCCCGACGCCCTGGGAGAGGGAGCTGGCACGGCGCCGCCGGCGCGCACCAGTCGCCGGGCGACACGCAATTTCGAAGTCGACAAAACCATCAGCCATATTTACGAAACACCGGGCGCCGTGCGCAAACTTTCGGTCGCCGTGGTACTTGACCATGTCAGCAGTGTTGCGGAGGACGGCAGCACTGAGCGGGCGGCCATGACGCAGGAACGCATCGACGAAATTACCGGGCTCATTCGCGAGGCGGTGGGTTTCAACGCCGGTCGAGGCGATACGGTGAGCGTTATCAGTGCATCGTTTGTGACCGAGGAATTGCTTGAAGTTGAAGTCTTCGAGACATCGATTATGGAGCAGGATTGGGTATGGCAACTGGCAAAGACAGCCTTAACCGGGATTGTACTGTTGAGCCTGGTTTTCTTTGTGCTGCGGCCGCTCATGAAATTCTCCACAGCGCCCCTGATGGCGCAGCAGCGAGCCCTGCAGGCACAGGGGGCGAGCCCGATGCTGGGTTCCGATGGCATGGACGACGATCAGGTCACACTGGCCAGTATGGATCCGACGCAGCAGGGTGGTCTGGCCCCGGGACAGGCCGCGTCCGGTCCCGCCTATCAGCAGCAGTTGCTGCGGGCGCGCAGCATGGCCACCGGGGAGCCCGAGCGGGCGGCCCACGTAGTCAAGGACTGGGTCTCAGCTGATGGCTGAGGGCACTTCTCTCACTGGCGCGCAACGCGCGGCGATCTTCCTGCTTGGCGTGGGCGAGCAGGCGGCGGCCGGCATCATGCGCCACATGGATCCTAAAGAGGTGCAGCGGGTGGGGTCTGCCATGGCGACGCTGTCGTCCGTGTCTAACCAGCAACTCGCGGAAGTCTTTCAGGATTTTCATAGCAAGGCCGATGCGGTGAACCCTCTCAGTATTGGCGCATCAGCCTTTGCGCAGAAAGTCATGATCGAGGCCCTTGGCGAAGACAAGGCCCGCTCCGTGCTGTCCAAGGTCATGCCCGAGAAGATGGGCAATCGCGGCGTGGAAGCGCTGCAATGGATGGATGCACGCTCGGTCGCCGATCTGATCGGCGCGGAGCATCCGCAGTTTATCGCCATTGTTCTCGCCTCCCTGGAGGAAGAACAGGCGGCTTCTGTGCTCGCGGAGCTGCCGGCGGAGATGCGCAATAACGTGGTTATGCGCGTGGCTCGCCTGGAAACCATTGAACCGGCCGCTCTTGAGGAGCTGGATCTGCTGCTGGAAAAGCAGATGGGACGCGCCAGAAAATTGCCGCCGCGCGCCGTCAAGGGTATGAGCACGGCGGCGGCTATGCTCAATAACGTCAACACAGAAATCGAGGCGTCGGTGCTCGGCGCGCTGCGCGAAGAGGACGGCGAGCTGACGGACAAGATCAGCGAGCTCATGTTTGTGTTTGAGGATCTGCAGGGGCTCGACGATCGGGGAATGCAGCGGCTGATTCGTGAAATCGCCGTTGATAACCTGGTGATAGCGCTGAAAGGCGTGGACATGGATCTGCAAGACAAGTTTTTTGGCAACATGTCCTCCCGGGCGGCGGATATGCTGCGCGAGGATCTGGAAGCCAAGGGGCCGGTGAAGCTGGCCGAGGTGGAAACCGCCCAGAAGGAGATACTCTCCGTAGCCAAGCAATTGTCAGACGATGGTGAAATTATGATCGGCAAGGGAGGCGATGATTTTGTCTGAGGCCCCGCCGCAGAATGCCTGGATGCCACCGTCACTGACTGATCCGAGTGCCAGGAAGCGCGAGGAGCCTGCGCAGGAGATAGATTATGACGCCCTGCGCGAGGCGGCGCGGCGCGAGGGCTACGAGACAGGCTATGCGGAGGGCGCTGCGGCCGCTCGCTCCCTCGGTGAAAGTATTGCCGAGGAAATGGGCACGCTGCTCGAAGCTATTGCCTCACCCTTTCGGGACTGTGACGTGGCCATTCTGCGCGACCTGGTGTCTCTGGCTGAGCACGCGGCGGTGGCGGTGGTGCACCGCGAACTGCACACCGGTTCGGTGGAAATCGAAGCCGCGATCAGCGCGGCGGTGATCGCTCTTGGCGAGGTCAAAGAACCCGTACAGATCAGCCTGCACCCGGAGGATGCGGTCCTATGGCGAGACCATGGCTTTGATGAAACGGCCATTTATTCCCTGCGCGAAGACGCGTCGCTGCTGCGCGGCAGCGTCAGGCTGCGCACGGAGAATAGTTTTGTAGACGCTTCTGTAGATGAGCGACTGCGCGAGATTTTTCAACAGCTGCGCGAGCAGGCCGGGGTTAATCCGGAGAGTGTTCCGTGAATGCGGCAGGCGCACTATCCTCGCCGGAGCTGACGCATCGCTGGATGCGCCTCGCGGGCCAGAGCGCGTCCCTGGCCGCGTCCTTTGATCCGGCCCCGGCGCTGCGCGAGGGGCGTCTGGTCCGTATGGTGGGCGTCAAGCTTGAAGTACAGGGGTGCGAGGGCGCCATCGGCGACCGCTGTGTGGTGATCAGCGGTGAGGCGCGGGTGGAGGCCGAGGTCGTTGGCTTCAATGATGGACGCTTGATCCTGATGCCCGAGGGCACCCTGGACGGATTGCGCCTTGGGGCGCGGGTACGCCCTCTGGGTCGCGCTGCATCGGTTGCGGTTGGTGAGCAGCTTCTGGGACGCGTACTGGATGGCGCGGGTCGCTTTCTTGACGGTCTCCCGGCGCCGCGTTTCCAGAATAGCGTGAGTCTGCGCGGGCAGGCTTTGAACCCCCTGGAACGTCGCCCGATCCGCGCCGCACTGGACGTCGGTGTGCGCGCTATCAACGCGCTGCTCACAGTGGGTAAGGGTCAACGCCTGGGTCTCTTTGCGGGCAGTGGCGTGGGCAAGAGCACCCTGCTTGGCATGATGACCCGCCACACGGCCGCCGATGTGGTCGTGGTGGCCCTGGTGGGAGAACGGGGTCGTGAGGTGCGCGAATTTATCGAGGATATTCTCGGTCCTGAAGGACTGGCACGGGCTATTGTCGTGGCCACCCCGGCGGATTACCCGCCATTGATGCGTGTGCACGGGGCCTGGCGCGCCACCGCTATTGCCGAGTACTTTCGCGATCAGGGCAAGGATGTGCTGCTGCTGATGGACTCCCTGACGCGCTTCGCACAGGCGCAGCGGGAGATTGGTCTCGCCGTCGGCGAACCACCTGTGTCCAAGGGCTACCCACCATCGGTATTTTCCCTGTTGCCCAGCCTGGTTGAGCGCGCGGGTAATGGGCCAGAAGGATCAATTACGGCGATTTACACAGTGCTGGTAGAGGGCGACGATCATATGGATCCCATCGCTGACGCAGCGCGCGCGATCCTCGACGGGCATATTGTGCTGTCGCGACAAGTGGCGGACTCCGGTGTATTCCCGGCGATCGATATCGAGGCCTCTGTGAGTCGCCTCATGGTCAATCTGGTCGACGAAACACAGCTGGCGGTGGCTCGCGGTATGAAGGAGCTATACTCGATATATCGGCAGAACCGTGATCTGATTACTATCGGTGCCTATGAACGGGGAACAGATGCCAAGGTGGATCAGGCGGTGGCGGCGCAAGAGCCGATCCGGAATTTGTTGCGACAGGCGCGCACGGAACCGGTGGATATGACCAGTAGTATGCGCGCGCTGGCCCAGGCGGCCATAGCATCCGGTATCGGATCCTCAGCGGCACCCGGGAGTCATTGAATATGGCAGATCTCAAACAATTGGACAGAGTGGCCCTGCTCGCGAAGACAGCCGAGGTGAAGGCCGCAGATGCCCTCGCGCAGAAGCAGCGAGAGTTCCAGAAGTCTTCACAGCAGTTGCAGCAGCTCGAGGGCTTTCGCAGCGAATACGAACTGCGTCTCAAGGCCATGTCGGGGAATGGCATCTCCGTACGCCAGCTACAGGATTACCAGCAGTTTCTCGGCAACCTGAACCGGGCAATCTCGCAGCAGAGCGACGAGGTCGAGCGCGACGATGTACAGGTACAGAGCGAGCGCGAGCACTTTATTGAAAGATCGCTGCGTCGAGATTCCCTCGAACAGCTCATCGGCAGGCGCCGAGTGGATGAGCAGCAGCGCGTCGCCGACGTTGAGCAGCGGCAGCACGACGAAGAGAGCCTGCGACGTTACGTGAGTGAGTAAGTCAATGAATCGCGGGGCGCAAGCCGCGCCCGGGATTCGCGTGTTTATTGCCACTTGAAACCGAGTGCGAGCGATGTGAGCATGTTGAGGGGACTATGGCATGTGCATTGCATAAATAGGCTCAAGATTTATTTTTTGGCGGGCCACTGTTGTGTCCAAGGGCGTAGATCCAAACTTACTGGCGTTGAGCAGCTTCAAGGCAGCTGCTCCGCGGCAGGATTCTGGCGCCAAAATATCAACAGAATCAACGGTTAATAAGCCAGCGCGGGACTTTGCATCGGTCCTCAGTGACCAGCGCAAGGTCAACAGTAATAGCAATGCCGCCCCGGCCCGAGCGGCCACCGGCGGCAAAGACTTGCCGCCCCCTGCCGCCCCGTCCGGCTCTACATCACCGGGTAGCGGCGCCGCGCAGCAGCAGCGTACGGCTGCGACCGCAAAAGAAGCCAGCGCCGCCGATAGCGCTTTTGCTTACGCCAAATCGTCCCGACCAGCCAGCAATCCTCCTTCGGGAACACCCGCGGACCGCGCTGGCGGATCATCTGCGCTCGCCGCCGATCGGTCCCTGAATCGTCCCCTGGGGACCGAGTCCGTAGCAGAGCCGGCGGAGAGCACACGGGGAAAATCGCTGGAACAGATCCTTGCACAGTCCAGCGCTGGGTCCGCCCGGGCCGCCGCTGCAGGCGCGGGGCTGAGTATTCCCGGGACCACTGCGGGCGAGACGCTCGGGCAATTGAGTGCCCGCGATCCTGCAGCTGGCGCCACGGCATCGGCTGCAGAGAGCGCGGCGGCAGATACTGCCCGGTCGCGGTCGGCTACGGAGGCCCTTTTGCAGTCGCAGCTGTCTCGCTCGGCTCGCGGAGAAACCCTTGCGGCGACAGCCCAGGTGACTGACACCGGCACACCCGCCGCGACGCCAGCCAGTACCCAAACCGCCCCGCCTTTACCGCCCGCGCCGTCCGATCAGGCATCCTTGATGGTTCCCCCCGGGGCAACCGCCGGGTCGATGTCGGCGACCTTAACGCCGCCTGGCGCTGCATCGGCAGGGGTCCCCGGTACTGGTGCGGTCGCCGTACCGGCTGGGCTGGGCTCGGTGCTGCTAAAAGCGGCAGATCCCGGTCAATCCTCGCCCTTGTCCGCGACACAGTATTTAGCCAGCGCCGGCGGCCCGACCCCTGCGACGACTGGCGACGCCTCGGGTGAGCGCGCACAGGTCGCGCCGACACCTTTGGGTGCGGCGGTAGATCCGGTCGGGCCTGTTAGTACTCCCGGTGTTGACGGTGTGCGGGGGGAATATTCACTCGCTGAAGGCTCTCCCGCATTGCCTCAAGGTACCGCAGCAGGCCCCGCAGTTCTCCTCGCGACCTTGGGTAACCCCCTTGGCGCTGCACCGACCGGGGCTGCATCGGCTCTCACCGGCACCTCTCCCGGCACCTCCCTGGGAACTGGGCGTACTCCGTCGTCATCTGCTCCCAATGCACCCGCAGCGGCTGTGCCGCGCGGACTCGCGGGAGACCTGCACGGCAGCGTATTGCCACCGGGTGATACTGAGCCCTTCGTCGCGGCGCCCGCAGCCGGGCAGCCTGCGCCGGGTTTGCCCGCCGCTGAGCGCAGCGCGCTGAGCGCAGCGGCAGGAGCGTTAGTCGCCGCCGGAACTGAAGCACCGCGCCCGGAACTGGGCGTACAGCAGCGAGCTGATGCGCTCGCACAGCCCGCGGCAATTGCGCCGGGCACCGCGCCGGCACCGATTACTGATCGGGATTCGGTCTCCGGGGCTGTTCTGTCCCGACTGGCGCAGGGCAGCGCGCAGGGTTCCAGCCACAGTCCACCGCAGCCCGCATCGGCTATCGCCCAGGCCGTCGCCGCCTCACAACAAGCCCCGGCCGAAGCCTCCAGAGGTGTCGCTGATGCCGCCGGTGCTCGCACACCCGCGGCAATAGCGCCGGGCACCGCGCCAGCGGGTGCCGACGCCAACAGCGCATATAGTCTCTTGTCAGCAGGCCGAGCCCCTGAGACCGGAGCGGCTGCCCGAGCGGCGACGGCAGAAGCTCTATTAGCGCCGCGCGCCGCGCCTACGGTGGCTGATCGCGTCGCTGCTGCAGCGGCCCGTCTGGGCGCAGCCGCTGTTCCCGCGCCCACCGATAGCGGGCGATTCACCGGGCAATTTGCCGGGCCGCTGGGCGGGCAGGGCGCAGCACCGGTAGCGACCGACCCGACGGCAGCCACCAGGACCACATCCCAGACCTTGAGCGGCGCGCTGCAGCCATCTTTCGCTGCGGGCGCTGAGAGTGCTGCGCGCAACACGGTGGCGGATAGCCGTACCCCCGCAGCGCCGGCCCCAAGACAAGTCGCTTCAGCGCCGCCAGCGATGGACGCTTCTACAGCGCGGCCACCCGCCGCCCCGCAAGTGCCCGTGGATTTGCAATCGCCTCCCGCCGCGGCCGCTGTGCCGCTGGCCCAGGGGGCTGTTGCCGAAGGCCTTCGCGCGAGTATTTCCTCGCTGCGGGAGTCGCCGGGCGGGGTGTCCCCGGGCGAGCGCAGCAGTGGCAGGGCCTCAGCTTCAGGCAGCGCAACCCTCGGCCGGGAAGCCACTGTGCAGACGGCCGCCGGTGATTTCCAGAAGAGCGCCGAATCCGAGCTTGCGGATGCCGGTCGAAGTTCTGTAGCCCGGCCGCTCGCGGACGCCGCTACACCCGCAACGCCCCCGGTCATCCCGGCGGCCACCCCACCCGCGGCTCAGCCCGCGACAGTCTCCGTCGCTATGGGTGGAACAGCCACTTCCGTCTTCGTGGATGACGCCGCCATGCCATCTCTTGAGCTCAGCTCCTCACCCGATTCTCCGGAGTTTGGCGAGGAAGTGGCGAGCAAGCTGCGGGTATTTCTGCGTGATGGTGTACGCGAGGCGCGTCTGCAGTTGGCGCCCGCTGAGTTGGGGCGCCTGCAGGTAACTATCCAGACTGACGGCGACCAGGCTCGCGTGAGCTTCATGGCCGACAGCAGTGCGGCCCGGGATGCCATTGAGCAGGCGCTGCCGCGCCTACGCGATATGCTGGAGCAGCAGGGCTTACAACTGGCCGGTGTAGACGTCGGGCAGCGCGGTGCAGCCGGTGAGGAGCAATCCGCCCGGGAGCAGGCGCAGTTGGGTAACTCAGCGGTGGACAGCGCGGTCACCGAGGAAACCGAGCACGCCACCACGCCCAGCGGAGAATCCAGTTCGCGTATCGATACCTATATTTGATTTAAGTTACACCCTCTTTCGGTCTACCATCCCCCTTGTGCCCGGTCCCCCGGACGCAGATATTTCGCTGACGCTCGGCACCTGAACTCACGTCAATTTCTTGGCGGTCTCGTGCAGCGTCAACTCCTAACCTATTGAAATAACGATTAAAAGTATCACTGGTACTGATATTGCTAAGTGTTGCTTGGTATTGCTTGGTGTCGCTTGAAGCGGCTTGCGCCTGGTCGCACGCCACACCGAGCAATACGCGGGCGTCGTTACAGAGAGGACAACATGGCTAAGAAAGAAGATCTCAATCTGGGCAAGGACGGTGCCGCCGAAGAAACGCCTGGTGGCAAGAGCAAGATGATGATCATTGTGATTGCGGTGGTGGTCCTGCTGGGAGGCGGCGCAGGGGCGTTCTTCCTGCTCGGTGGCAGCGGTGAGGAGGGCGCAGAGACAGCCGCGGAGCCGGTCGTCGAGGCACCTGCGGAGCCCCTGTATCTGGAACTGGAAAAACTGCTGGTGAACCTCGAATACCAGGGCCGCACGCGCTACCTGCAGACCGAGATGCAGCTCATGACTTATGAGCAGACGGTTATCGATAAAGCCACGCGCGACATGCCGGCCATACGCAACCGCCTGATCATGTTGTTCAGCGCGCAGGAGTTTGCCGCCCTCAAGACAGTAGAAGGCAAGGAGGCTTTGCGTCAGGAAACGCTCGGAGCAATCAACGAAGTGCTGGGGCTGACACCACCTGAGGCTGTGGATGCGATGTATTTCGAGTCCTTGGTGCTGCAGTGAATGAGGGTGAAGCATGGCCAGTAACGACGTTCTGAGCGAAAGCGAAATCGACGCCCTCATGGAAACCGTGGGGGACGACGGCGATGACTCTTCGCAGGATGATGGCGAGTATCGGCGCGTTGATTTCACGGCGCGTAAGTACGCGGCCCTGCGTGAATTCACAACCCTCAAGGCACTGACCGAGCGACAGCTGGAACTGTTCGACAGCGCTATACACCAGCGGCTTTCGCTGCCCTGCGAGGTACATGTTGAGCCGGTAACACTGCTCAGCGTCGGCGATGCCCTGGCGGGTCTGGATCGAGTCCTGGCGGTTACCACCGTCAGTCTTCAGCCACTCCATACAGAGCTCTTTATTACCAGCCCGGTCGGGCTGTTATCGCTGTTCGTGAATCACTATTTTGGTGGCAGCAGCAACCTCAGCGCCAGTGCAACGCAGCGGGAGAGCATAACCCCCAGCGAGCTGCGTCTGGCGGAGCGGGTGGCCACGCTGCTGACTGAATCCATGGTGGAAGCCTGGTCGGAGAAGCTGGAGATACAGGCCGGGGAGCCCGGCACGCTCGATTTTCCCGAACGTATCGCGGCCCTGCCCGACGACGAAATCCTCCTGCGCATCGGTTTCAGGGTGAGCATGGAGCAGACCGAGGGCGTGATACAGATGCTGCTCCCCTTTGCTTCCCTTGAGCCTTTCCGCAGCCGCCTCGCGCCACCGCGCCGGGAAAAGGCCCGGGATACCGCGAGCGAGGGCGTTTGGGAGAGCTACATGCGTCGCGAGCTACCGGGTATAGAAATTGAACTGGCTGCAGTCCTTGCCTCCCAGCGGATCACGCTGCAGGAACTGATGCAGCTGAACACCGGCTCCATAGTGCCTATATCGTCCCCCGACACGGTGACCTTATCGGTAGACCAGACCGCGCTTGCGGAGGGCCGCTACGGTGCTTTTGACGGGGCCAAGGCGGTGCAGATTTTGCGACTGCTCTCCAACAATGGTGCTGCGTAGCAGTGACAGGGGATTAATACGATGAGTGACGAACAGGAAAATGATGCACCGGGAGCCGCGGTTGTGGCCGAGCCCCCGGCAGAGCTGACGCCGGGGCAGCCGCAAGCTGCCAGGGTATCGCACGGCAAGGTTGATCTTGAGTTGCTGATGGATGTGCAGGTTACGCTGTCGGTCGAGGTGGGCCGCACGCGCTTGCCGATCAAGGAACTGCTGGCACTCAACGAGGGCGCCGTCGTGAGCCTTGATCGCGGGGTGAACGACCCACTGGACCTGATGGTGAACGGTACGCTGATCGCGCGTGGGGAAGTGGTTGAATCGGGCGGACGTTTTGGCCTGAGACTCATTGAAGTTGTGAGTCCTTCCGAACGCCTCAAGAAGCTGAAGTGAAACCACTCGCTGGCATCTCGTCATTGCGCGCAGCGCGCCTGCTGCCGGTCCCGGCGCTATTGTGCTGCGCTGCCAGCGCTGCCAGCGTCGCCAAGGAGCCGGCCGCAGCGCTGCCCGAGTTGCTGGGTGCCGGCTACCTGCTACAAGTATTCGGGTCCCTGCTACTGGTTTTTTGCTGTCTGTTTGGCCTGCTCTACGCCATGCGCCGAATCAATCGCATGGGCGGTGTGGCGGGGGTCCCGCTGCGCATTCTCGGTAGCGCCAGTGTTGGTGCGCGCGAGAAAGTCGTGCTTCTGGAAGCCGGTGGTAAGCAACTGCTGATCGGCGTTGCGGCCGGCAGTGTGCGCACGTTGCATTGTTTTGCAGAGCCGATTGTTGCCGCCGAGTCCAGCGACAGCACACCCAGTTTCGCCGCGGCACTAAAAGCGGCAACGGTCGCAGCAGCAGGGATAAAACGCTGATGTCGCTGCGCCAGCTATTTCTTGCGGTACTGCTGATCGCCCTGCCGTCCCTGGCTGCGGCGCAGGGTGGCATACCGCTGATGTCCGCGCAGCCATCGGCTGCCGGCGGTACCGATTACGCCATGAGCATACAGATTCTTCTGCTCATGACGCTGCTCACGCTGATCCCCGCGGCGCTGATCACCATGACCTCGTTTACGCGAATCCTTATCGTACTGGCCATCCTGCGCCAGGCGCTGGGTACCGCGCAGACACCGTCCAACCAGATCATTCTTGGGCTGGCGCTGTTCCTCAGTCTATTCATCATGGCGCCCGTGTTTGAGGTGGCCTACAGCGCGGCGCTGAAGCCGTACATGAACGAGACCATCGGTTTTCAGGAGGCGCTGGATATTGCGCAGGTGCCCTTCCGTGAATTTATGTTCGGGCAAACCCGGGAATCGGATCTTATGCTCTTTGCGGAACTGGGCGGTTACGGCCAATTTGCCAGCCGCGATGATGTACCGCTGGTAGTGCTGCTGCCATCGTTCCTTATCAGCGAACTCAAGACCGCCTTTCAGATCGGCTTCCTGATGTTCGTACCCTTTCTGATTATCGATCTAGTCGTAGCTGCGGTACTGATGTCCATGGGCATGATGATGCTGTCCCCGATGCTGATATCCCTGCCCTTCAAGCTCATGCTGTTTGTGTTGATCGACGGCTGGGCCCTGATTGCGGCGACACTGGTTAGCAGTTTCTCCGTGTGATGCGAGGTATAGCGAATGACCCCTGAAGCTGTATTGACCGTTGGACAGGATGCTCTCTGGATTACCGTATTACTGGCCGGGCCGCTGCTCGCTTCGGCCCTGGGCGTGGGCCTGATGATCGGCATATTTCAGGCCGCTACGCAGATTCAGGAAATGACCCTGAGCTTTATTCCCAAGCTGCTGGCGCTGGTGGTCGCGCTGTTTGTTGCCGGCCCGTGGATGCTGCAGCTCATTGTCAGTTTTACCCGGCGACTGTACATGGACATTCCGGCGATGCTGGGGTGATCTGAAGTGCCCCTCTTCAGCACAGAAATGATCGACCAGCTGGCTATGTACTACTGGCCCTTTCTACGCTTTTCCGCCCTTCTGCTGGCCTCTCCGGTATTTAGTTCCGCAACGATCAACGTGCGTGTGCGGGTGTTTCTGTCCGTACTGATCTCCGCACTGGTGGCGCCGCTGCTACCCGCACAGGATTACCCGGACCCCCTCAGCGGCGTGGGTGTGTTGATGGCCGCGCGCGAAGTCCTGATTGGGCTGGCCATGGGTTTTGTCATGCAGCTGGTTTTCGGCGCCGTGGTGGTTGCGGGGCAGAGTGTGGCCATGAGTATGGGTCTTGGCTTTGCCATGTCTATCGATCCGCAGAACGGCGTTCAGGTGCCCGTAGTGAGCCAGTTCAACATGGTGTTGGCCACGCTGTTGTTCCTCGGCCTGGATGGCCATCTTTTCCTCTTGAAAGCCGGCGCGGACAGTTACAACCTGCTGCCCGCCGGCGGTGCGCAGCCGCTCGTCGATATGTTCGGGGCTGTGGTCAACCTGGGCGGTCAGCTGTTCGCGAGCGCGCTGCTGCTGGCACTGCCGACGCTTACGGCCATTCTGATGATCAACGTGTCCTTCGGGGTAATTACCCGGGCTGCGCCGCAGTTGAATATTTTTGCCGTGGGTTTTCCGGTGACCATTCTCGCGGGCTTCTTTTTTATGTTTCTGGCCCTGCCGGCCTATCTCGCCCATCTACAGCGTTTTATGAGCAGCGGACTGCAGCAGATGCTGCAGGTGCTGAGCTAGGACTCCGCCGTGGCCGACGAGCAGACAGGACAGGAACGCACTGAGGACCCTACTGAGCGCCGTAAAATGGAGGCGCGCCGCAAGGGGCAGGTGCCGCGCTCGCGGGAGCTCAACACCATGCTCTCCCTGCTGCTTATGGGAATCGGTTTGTTGGTTCTCGGGGGGCCGCTGGTAGAGGGTCTTTTTGCGGTGACACGTGCGGGATTCAGCGTAGAGCGGGAGGTGCTCTTTGAGCCGCGGCTGCTGCCGGTGCACCTGATGCACATGATCACCGGCGCGCTGACGGCGCTGGCGCCCTTTTTTGCTCTGGCGATTGTTGCGGCACTGGCCGGTCCCCTGGTCATGGGCGGCTGGTCCTTCAGCCTGGAGGCGCTGGCTTTCAAATTGGAAAAGCTCGATCCCGTGAAGGGCCTGGGTCGCATTTTTTCCGCCAAGGGTCTGGTGGAACTGCTCAAGGCCCTGAGCAAGTTCACGCTGCTGCTGAGCGCCACCTATCTGCTGTTTCTGGCGGTTCAAGACGACGTGATCAGCCTCAGTGCCCTGAGCGTCGGAGACGCCAGCGAGCGCGCCGTGGGCCTGCTTCTCACCTGCCTGCTGGTGCTCAGCTGTACGATGGGTTTGATCGCCATGGTCGATGTGCCCTTTGAACTGTGGAATTTCCACCGGCAGCTGAAGATGACGCACCAGGAAGTCCGCGACGAGATGAAAGAGACGGAGGGCCGACCGGAGGTCCGCCAGCGCATCCGCAATCTCCAGCGCCAGGCGTCGCAGCGCCGCATGATGCAGGATGTGCCCGACGCGGATGTGGTGATAACCAACCCGACTCACTACGCCGTGGCCCTGTGCTACGCGAGCGGCGGCCAGGGGGCTCCCACGGTGGTTGCCCGGGGGCGCGACCGGGTGGCGCAGCGGATTCGAAGTATCGCCCTCGACAACGACGTGCCCATCTACGAAGAGCCACTGCTGGCACGCGCGTTGTACGCGAACACGGAGCTGGGTGATGAGATTCCCCGGAACCTCTACCTCGCGGTAGCCCGGGTACTCGCGTATCTGTTCCAGCTGCGCCGCTCGCGGCCCACCGATTACGTGCCGCGGCCCGATAGCCTCGATATACCCGAGGAATACAACGACCTGATGGATGAGGATACCAGCGATGGCTGACGCACAGCTACTACCCCCGGTGGGGCGCTCCATAATTCCCCAGTTTATCAGCGGACTCGGCACGCCGATGGTCATGCTGCTGCTGCTCGTGATGATCGTGCTGCCGCTGCCACCCATGGCGCTGGATGTGCTGTTTACCTTCAATATTGCCCTGGCGATCATCGTCCTGCTGGCGTCGGTGTACGCGTCCCGGCCGCTGGATTTCGGGGTATTTCCCACCGTGCTTTTGATCTCCACCCTGCTGCGCCTGGGAATGAACGTGGCGTCGACACGGGTCGTGCTCCTGGAGGGACATACGGGTACTGACGCGGCGGGTAACGTTATTCAGGCCTTCGGTGAGTTTGTGGTGGGCGGCAGCTATGCCGTTGGCCTGGTGCTGTTCACTATTCTCGTGGTGATCAATTTCGTGGTGATCACCAAGGGTGCGGGCCGTATTTCGGAGGTGACAGCGAGATTTACCCTAGACGCCATGCCGGGCAAGCAAATGGCGATAGACGCGGATTTGAATGCCGGCCTGATCCCCCAGGAGGAGGCCCTCAGGCGCCGGGAGGAAGTCGGTAACGAGGCGGACTTCTACGGCGCTATGGATGGAGCCAGCAAGTTTGTACGCGGTGATGCGGTGGCGGGGATCCTGATTCTTGTTATCAACATCGTTGGTGGTTTCGCCATCGGCACGCTGCAGCACGACCTCAGTGCCGGTCAGGCGGCCGAGTACTACGTGCTGCTCACCATCGGCGACGGGCTGGTAGCGCAGATTCCCTCGATGCTGCTTTCTACCGCGGCTGCGATCATCGTCACACGTATGTCCGGGACCACCGATATGGGAGCCGAGGTGGCCTCGCAGCTCACCAGCAAGCCCAAGATCATGTTCCTGGCCGCCTCCATCATCGGCCTCATGGGGATCGTGCCGGGTATGCCGAATCTGGTTTTCCTGAGTATTGCGGCAGCACTGGCGGGGATCGGTTATCTGCGTGTGCAGGGGAATGCACAGCCGGTGATCGAGCCTGAAAAGGTAGAAGAAAAAGCACCAACTGAGGCGCGGGATCTTAGCTGGGAAGATGTTGCGGAAGTGGATGAACTCGGTCTGGAGGTTGGCTATCGACTCATTTCCCTGGTCGATCGCAACCAGGGCGGTGATCTGCTGAGCCGTATCAAGGGTGTGCGCAAAAAGCTCTCACAGGAGCTGGGCTTTCTCATTCACTCGGTGCATATCCGCGACAACCTGGATCTGAGCCCCAATCTGTACCGTATCAGTCTGCACGATGTGGTGGCCGGCGAGGGGGAGGTGTATCCCGGGCGCGAGCTGGCCATTAATCCCGGTCAGGTATTTGGGGAGCTGGAAGGGTTGGCTACCAAGGATCCGACCTTCGGCCTCGAGGCCGTATGGATCGATGCCTCGCAGCGAGACGAGGCGCAGGGCATGGGCTATACGGTCGTCGACAGCAGCACGGTGATCGCGACGCACCTGAGCCAGATTCTCAAGAATCAGGCTCACGAACTGATCGGTCAGGACGGAGTCCAGCAGCTGCTCGACAAGCTGGGCAAGAATTCTCCGAAGCTCGTTGAGAACCTGGTGCCCAATATCATGAGCCTCGCCGAAATCACCCGCGTCGTACACAACCTCCTCGAGGAGGGTATTCCGGTCAGGGATATGCGCACGATCACCGAAGCCCTCGCCCAGAACGGTGGCCTTAGTCAGGATTCTGACGCTTTGACCGCCAAGGTTCGCAGCGCCCTGGGCCCGTCAATCTTCCAAACCGTCAATGGAACTGACAGGGAAATGTCGGTAATGGTGCT
The DNA here is from genome assembly GCA_047635315.1 of Halieaceae bacterium. GTDB lineage: Bacteria > Pseudomonadota > Gammaproteobacteria > Pseudomonadales > Halieaceae > Congregibacter. The sequence continues at coordinate 22,836 of JBLIIW010000041.1, forward strand.
GGAT
>JBLIIW010000042.1:0-22832 GCA_047635315.1 Halieaceae bacterium
CATGACCAAAGTGTTTCAGTGCCGCGGCCTGGGTGAAGGTGCCCTCGGGACCGAGGTAGGCGACCTGCAAGGGCTTTTCCAGCGCCAGACAGGCGGACATGATTTCTCGAAAAACGTGTGCTACTGCCGGCCCGTCCAGCGGACCCTGATCGCGCTCAATAATGCGGCGCAGTACCTGCGCTTCGCGCTCGGGCCGGTAGTAGACGACCTCCTGATCGGACTCCCCGCGCGCACGGGCCGCCTGTATTTCATCGAGCTTGATCGCCGCAACCCGCTGCGCACAGCCGGCGCGTTCGCCAATCAGCGCCTGAATCTGCGCATCGATAGCGTCGATGTCGGTGCGGACCTGAGCCAGGTCCCGCTCATCACTCATAGTCCGAGTATCGCTCAGGCATGATGTCGTTCGAAATCCTGCATGAATTCCACCAGCGTTTCTACTGCCCTGAGGGGAATGGCGTTGTAAAGGCTGGCGCGCATGCCACCGACCGCTCGATGCCCCTTAAGATTGAGCAGGCCCGCCGCCTCGGCCAGCTCCAGAAAACGACTATCAAGATTGGCATCTGGCAGGGTGAAAGGGATATTCATCCAGGAACGATCTGCCGGGGCAACCGGATTCTGATAAAAGCTGCTGCCATCAATCGCCGCATACAGTGTCGCGGCCTTAAGCTCGTTCGCCGCCCCCATCGCGGCCAGGCCACCCTGCCCCTCCAGCCAGGCGAACACCAGCCCGGCCAGATAAAGAGAGTAAGTCGGCGGCGTGTTCAGCATGGACTTGGCGTTGGCGCAAGTTTCCCAGTTCAACATCGCTGGACAAGTGTCCAGGCTACGCCCAAACAGCTCCCGGCGGACGATCAGCAGGGTCAGGCCTGCTGGCCCAATATTCTTTTGCGCGCCCGCATAGATCATATCGAACTGATCTACAGGAATAGGCCGTGAGAGCAGCGTCGATGACATATCGGCGACCAGGGGCGCCGACGTCTCCGGCAACCAGTGAAACTCGATGCCATCGATAGTTTCATTGGGGGTGAAGTGCAGGTAAGCGGCATCGTCAGGCACCTGGGGGGAGCTCCAACTGCTCTGCGGGGGTATAGCCCTGGGCACCTCAGCGGTGGCGCTGGCCAGTTCGGTCACGCTGCCGTAGCGGCGCGCCTCAGCCATCGCCTTGAGCGACCATTGCCCGGTGTTCAGGTAGCAAAGGCTGCCACCGTTCCCGGCCAGGTTGAGCGGCACCGCTGCGAACTGCGTTGAAGCGCCGCCCTGCACAAACACGACGGCGAATTCGTCGCCCAGGCCAAGCAGCCGACGCAGGCAGGCCTCCGCTTCCTCGGCCACACCGATTACCTCCGGCGAGCGATGGCTCATCTCCATAAAAGACATACCCGTGCCGTGCCAGTCGAGCATCTCAGCCGCGGCGATTTCGAGCACAGATTCCGGCAGCACCGCAGGACCGGCGCAGAAGTTCAAGGGTCTATTCATCAGTCTTCTCCGGACTCGGCCGCATCGTCCTTACCCGGCTCGGCAGCGCCGGCAGTGCTGTTTGCAACACCGTCCTCAACCGCCCCCTGAACATCCTCCTCGACAGCGCTCTCAGCGCTGCTTGCATTGCTGTCCGCAACGCTCTCCACCTGCATGAGGATTTCGCCCGGCTTGGTGCGAATAATACGAACGCCCTGGGTGTTCCGTCCGAGCTGGGACACCTCATCCGCGAGTGTGCGCACCAGGGTGCCCTGGTTGGAAATGAGCATGAGTTCATCACCGGAGAATACCTGCAGCGCGCCCACCAAACGCCCGTTGCGCTCTGAAGTCGCCATGGCGATGACGCCCTTTCCACCGCGTCCCTTGGTGGGGAATTCTTCCACGGCGGTACGCTTGCCAAAGCCGTTCTCGCTGACGGTCAACACACTGCCTCGACTGTCCGGCACCAGCAGGGAAATCATATGGTGGTTCGGTCCGAGGTTGATACCACGCACGCCGCGGCTGGCACGACCCATGGGGCGTACCGCGGTCTCGCTGAAACGCGTGGCCTTGCCCTCACTGCTAAAGAGCATTACGTCTTTCTGGCCGTCCGTGATCGCGGTACCGACCAGCACATCATCCTCCGCGAGAACGATGGCGCGCAGACCCGCTGAGCGCGGCGCAAAGCTCGCCAGATCGGTCTTTTTCACATAACCGTTAGCCGTGGCCATAAAGATAAAGCGTTCCTCCGTCTGCTCCTCAAGGGGCAGAATCGAGGTCACTCGCTCGCCCTCGTCGAGCTGCAGGAGATTCACCATCGGACGCCCGCGCGAGGTCCGCCCGGCTACCGGTATACGGTAGACCTTGAGCCAGTAAACCTTACCAAAGTTGCTGAAGCACAGCAGCGTGTCGTGCGTATTGGCGATCAGCAGATGCTCAACAAAGTCCTCATCCTTGACGGACAACGCCGCCTTGCCCATACCGCCGCGACGCTGCACATGGTATTCGGTCAGGGGCTGGGTCTTGGCATAGCCGCTGTGCGACAGGGTCACCACCCGATCCTCCGGCGTTATCAGGTCTTCGACCGTGAGGTCTTCCTGCGAGTCACGAATCTCCGTGCGCCGTTCATCGCCAAATTCCTCGGCTATTTCCTCGAGTTCCGCGCGAATCACATGCAGCAGTCGCTCGGAATCTTCAAGGATATCCAGCAGATCGCTGATTTCAACAAGCTTGTCTTGGTATTCCTTGAGCAGTTTTTCATGCTCCAGACCCGTCAGGCGGTGCAGTCGCAGCTCGAGAATCGCCTGGGCCTGAGCCAGGGACAAGCGGTAGTGACCATCGTGGAGCCCAAACTCCGGCTCCAGCTCGTCCGGGCGACAGGCTTGTGGACCGGCGCGCTCAAGCATGCTCATGACCTCGCCGGGAAGCCAGCGCTCGGCCAGGAGACCTTCGCGAGCTTCCGCCGGGCTGGGCGACGCCTTGATCATCTGGATGATGCGATCGATGTTGGCCAGGGCAATGGCCAGGCCTTCAAGCACATGACCGCGCTCCCGCGCCTTGCGCAGCAGATACACGGTACGGCGGGTGACTACTTCCCGGCGGTGGCGAACAAAGGCCTCGAGGATCTCCTTGAGATTGAGAACCCGCGGCTGCCCATTAACCAGTGCAACCATGTTGATGCCGAACACACTCTGCAGTGCCGTCTGCTTATAAAGGTTGTTGAGCACGACATCGCCGATTTCGCCTTTGCGCAGCTCAAGAACCACGCGCATACCGTCCTTGTCCGACTCATCGCGCAGTTCGCTGATGCCCTCCAGCTTGCGCTCCTTAACCAGCTCGGCGATGCGCTCAATCAGGCGCGCCTTGTTCAGCTGATAGGGAATCTCGTGGATGATGATGGTATCGCGACCATTTTTCTCCGTAATCACCTCGGCGCGGGCGCGCACGTAGATGCGACCACGACCCGTGCGATAGGCCTGAACGATGCCCGCACGGCCATTGATGATGGCCCCGGTAGGGAAGTCCGGCCCGGGCAGGTAGCGCATGAGATCGTCAATACTGCTGTCAGGCTCGTTGATCAGTGCCAGACAGGCGTTTATCACCTCGCGCAGGTTGTGCGGGGGAATATTGGTCGCCATACCCACCGCAATACCGGCGGAGCCATTGACCAGCAGCGCAGGCACGCGCGTGGGCAGAACCGCCGGAATCCGCTCTGTGCCGTCGTAGTTGTCGACAAAATCCACGGTTTCCTTGTCGAGGTCGGCCAGCAGCGAATGCGCAATCTTCGACATGCGGATTTCTGTGTAGCGCATCGCCGCCGCGGAATCGCCGTCAACAGAACCGAAGTTGCCCTGCCCGTCGACCAGCAGGTAGCGCATGGAAAAGCGCTGGGCCATGCGAACGATGGTGTCGTACACCGCCGAGTCGCCATGCGGGTGGTACTTACCGATCACGTCACCGACGACGCGCGCAGATTTCTTGTACGGCTTGTTCCAGTCGTTATTCAGCTCGTTCATGGCGAAGAGTACACGCCGGTGTACCGGCTTCAGGCCGTCGCGAACGTCCGGAAGGGCGCGCCCGACAATGACACTCATCGCGTAATCGAGGTAGGACTGCTTTAGCTCGTCCTCAATAGTGACAGGAGAAATCTCTCTGGCTAGGTCGCCCATACGATGCCTTGCTGCGAAGCAGCCCCAAAGATTTGTGCTGGGGGGATGCGATGACTGAAAAGCGCCGAACGGTCGGCGCCCAAATTAAGCCGTCAAGTATACCTTTTTCGAGCCGTTCTTCGCCACGGCAACAGGGTCCTGTCTCGCTGCAGCCGCGCGCGGCGCGGCAAGACGGTATACTCGCCGCCCCGAGGCCCCCAGCCGGGGCTACCGCAGCGAGCGATGGCGTGACAGATCAAGCGAAACCGAAGGCCGACCTGCTTATTCAGCCGGGCTGGATCATTCCAATCGAACCCAGCGGCGAGGTGCTTGAAGAGCACAGCCTGCTGATTCGTGAGGGCCGTATTGAGGCACTCGTCCCGAACCGTGAAGCCGAGCAATGGCCGAGCGAGGAGCGGCTTGTGCTACCGGACCACGTGCTCCTGCCGGGCTTGGTGAACGCCCACGGGCACGCGGCCATGTCGCTCCTGCGCGGCTTCGCCGATGACCTGCCCCTCATGCCCTGGCTGGAAAATCATATCTGGCCGGCAGAGAGCGCCCACGTCAGCGCCGAGTTCGTGCGCGACGGCAGCGCCCTGGCTATGGCCGAGATGCTGCTCTCCGGCACTACAACCTTCAGCGATATGTACTTTTTCCCGGAAGTCGTCGCGGCCCTCTGTGACGAGGTCGGAATGCGCTGCCAGCTGGCCTCCCCGGTGCTTGATTTCCCCTCCGTCTGGGGGAGCGGCGCCGATGACTACATCAGCAAGGGCCTGGCGCTGCGAGACGAGTGCCGAAACCGCCCGCGGATCAGCGTCGCCTTTGGGCCGCACTCACCCTACACCGTATCCGAACCGACGCTGGCGAAGATCGCCACCTTTGCCGCCGAGCTGGACATGGCAGTACATATTCACCTGCACGAGACTACCGGTGAGGTCCTCAACGCGGTCGAAGCCACCGGGGAGCGCCCCCTGGACAGCCTGCAGCGTCTGGGCCTGCTCGGGCCACGCACCCAGTGCGTGCATATGACGGATCTCGGGGCCCAGGATATCGCGACCCTGGCCCAGAGCGGCGCGCACGTGGTGCATTGCCCGCAATCCAACATGAAACTTGCATCCGGCGCCTGTCCGGTGAGTCGCCTGCTCGCAGCGGGGGTCAACGTTGCGCTCGGCACCGACAGCGCGGCGAGCAACAATGATCTCAACCTGTTCAACGAGATGCATACGGCGGCCCTGCTGGCGAAACTGCGCGAGGGAGACGCCCGGGCCCTTCCCGCCGTCACAGCGCTGACCATGGCCACCCTCGGCGGTGCGCGCGCGCTCGGGTTGGAAGACCTGATTGGCAGCCTGCTCCCGGGCAAGCAGGCAGACCTGATCGCCGTAGACCTGAGCGGCCCGGCTACGCAGCCCCTGTATAATCCGCTTTCCGCGCTTGTGTACGCCTGTACGGGCGCCGAGGTGACGCACAGCTGGGTGGCGGGGGAGCCGCTGCTGAACCGGCGACGACTGGTTAGCCTGGACCTCAGCGACACACTCTCCCGGGCGGCCCGCTGGGGCCGCGACATCAGCGCCAGCAGCTAGCGCGCTCTTCCATTAACTCTCACGGACCGCCTCCATGACCAAACCTCTGAACGTCGATGCCTCGGAGATCGCCAAATTTGACGCGCTGGCCGCGCGCTGGTGGGACCCCGATGGCGAATTTCGGCCACTCCACGAGATCAACCCGCTGCGTGCCAATTTCATCGATAGCCATTCACCGGTTGCCGGCAAGAAACTGGTAGATGTTGGCTGCGGCGGGGGCATTCTGGCCGAGTCCATGGCCCAGCGCGGCGCCCGGGTAACCGGCATCGATATGGGGGAAGGCCCCCTCTCCGTGGCCCGGCTGCACCAGCTCGAGTCTGGCGTTGCGGTCGACTACCGCCAATCCACGGCGGAAGCCCTGGCCGACGAGCAGCCGGATCATTTTGATATCGTCTGCTGCCTTGAGATGCTTGAGCACGTTCCGGACCCCGCTGCCGTGGTTGCCGCTTGCGCAACGATGGCGCGCCCCGGTGCATCCCTGTACTTTTCAACCCTCAACCGCAACCCGAAAAGCTTTTTGTTCGCCATCGTCGGCGCCGAACACATCCTGCGCCTGATTCCCGCGGGCACCCACGAATATAAAAAGTTCATCCGGCCCTCGGAACTCGCCCAGTGCATCCGCGATGCGGGCCTGCACTGGGAGGGCATGACCGGGCTCACTTATAACCCGCTGAGCAAACGCTATCGCCTGGTCCGCGACGACGTCTCCGTTAACTACATGGTGCGGGCCAGCAAACCGGCATGAAGCACCCGGGCAAGAATCTGCGCGCGGTGATCTTTGACCTCGATGGCACGCTGATCGATACGGCTGACGACTTCGTGCCGGCGGTGCAGCAGTTGCGGGCGGAGAACCACCGGCCACCCATGGACGAAGCACGCATCCGGCGCAGCGTATCCAACGGATCCCGCGCGCTGGTGCACCTAGCACTCGACCTGTCTGAAGAGGCACCGGCCTTTGAAAGCCAACGTCAACGACTGCTCGTTCTCTACAGCGATCTACTGGGACACTACGCACAACCGTACCCGGGTATCCGCGAGTTACTGGCCGAACTGCACGCGCGCGGTATCGCCTGGGGCATCGCCACCAACAAACCGCGGATCTATACGCTGCCGTTGCTGGACACGCTCGATCTGCGTCCGGCGGCCCAGAGCGTGGTGTGCCCGGAGGATGTCAGCCAGACCAAGCCCCATCCCGAATGTCTCCAGATCGCCTGCCGGGAGCTGCGCTGCGCGCCCTCTGAGGCCATATACGTCGGCGACCACGTGCGCGACATCGAGGCTGGACGTCGGGCCGCCATGCATACGGTAGCGGCGGCCTACGGCTATATCGAAAGCGACGATGACCCCGCCGCCTGGGGCGCGGACGCCAGGGCCGCGACCAGTGCCGACCTGCACAATCTCCTGCTCAGCGACGAGCTCCAGGAAATCTACGATGACTGACAGCAATCGAGTGGGGGCGTCGATCCCCGAAAGTTACCAGCCGGGTCCGCGAGCGCTCGAAAACAAGACTATTCTGGTCACCGGAGCGAGCACCGGCATTGGCGAAAGTGCAGCGCTGCGCTACGCAGCTCGCGGCGCAACCGTGATCTTGCTGGCACGCTCTGTGCCCCGACTCGAGGCGGTCTATGACGCCATCGTCGCGGCGGGCGGCGCGCAACCGGCCGCCATACCCTTTGACCTGGGCAGCAGCGACGAGAATAGCTACGCGGAGCTGGCCCGGGTTATTGGGGAGCAGTTCCCCCATCTGGACGGCCTGCTGCTGAACGCCAGCGTGCTCGGCGAGCGCCGCCCCCTCGAGCAGTCGAGCTGGAAGGACTGGCAGGAGACTATGCATATCAACGTCAACAGTCAGTTCCTCACCGTGCGCGCCCTGATGCCGCTGCTGCGGGAAGCTCCCACAGCCTCCGTAGTGTTTACCTCTTCGGGAGTTGGTCGCGTGGGGCGCGCTTACTGGGGCGCCTACTGTGTATCGAAGTTTGCCACCGAAGCGATGATGCAGATTCTTTCCAGCGAGACTGAAAACACCAGTTTCATACGGGTCAATTGCGTGAACCCCGGCGCCACCAACACGGCCATGCGACGAACGGCCTACCCCGCAGAAGTGCCGACGACTAATCCGTCTCCGGACGCCATCATGCGCCCCTATCTGTATCTCATGGACGACGCCAGCGAGGGAACAACCGGCATCAGTTTTGACGCGCAGTAAGGATCGTCGGAAGACGCCGGCAAGCGCGGCTGGCCAGTCGAGGCATGCCCGACCTGTACCACCGGGCCCCGCGCCCGGATGCGACGCGACTGCAACGCGCTAGCGTTTGTTCGTCGGACCCGAGCGCCGGCCCGTGGGGCGGTCCGGGGCCGCATCGAAGCGTGTTCTACGCTTCGGACCATAGGGTTTAGCGGCCGCGGCGGCCGCGGCTTTTCTCGCAGACCGCCCGGTGGCTTTACCCGCAGGTGATCCGGCTGCTTTCCCCGCCGCCCTGCCGGAGGGCTTCTCAAGCCCCTGAACGCTGCGTTTGCCCGCCATACGCTTTTGCTGTCGTCTCTGCTGCGGCGTGATGCCTTCTGCCGCCTTCAGGGGAATCCCCGCCATGCGATACAGGGCGGCGATCTGCTTAGCTTCCATTTCCTCCCACTGCCCCTGCTTGATCTTCGAGGGGATGAAGAATTCACCATAGCGCACGCGCTTGAGTCGCGACACAGTGAGTCCCTGGGATTCCCACAGGCGCCGAACCTCGCGATTGCGACCCTCCATCAGCACCACGTAGTACCAGCGGTTACTACCTTCGCCACCGCCGGGCTGAATATCCGCAAAGCGTGCCACACCATCCTCAAGCAGCACACCGTCGAGCATGGCCTGCAGCTTTTCGTCTGTGGCATCCCCCATCACACGCACGAGATACTCGCGTTCGATATTGGCGCTGGGGTGCATAAGCCCGTTGGCCAACTCGCCATCCGTGGAAAACAACAGCAGCCCGGAGGTGTTGTAGTCAAGCCGGCCGATGGATACCCAGCGCCCGGACTTTACTTTGGGGAGTCGTTCGAAGGTGGTTTTGCGTCCTTCCGGGTCTTTCCGCGAGCACACCTCACCGATCGGCTTGTGATAAAGCAGGCAACGCGTTTGCGCGCGATTATCCGCCTCCAGGGGCTGCCCATCGACCTCGATACGCTGACCCTGCGCGACACGATCACCGAGTTTGGCGATCCGGCCATCGATCGTGACCCGTTTGCTCTCTATCCAGCGTTCCATTTCCCGACGCGAGCCCAGCCCGTTGCGAGCCAGAACCTTGTGCAGCTTTTCCCCTTCCTTGGCATCAGCCACGGGAGCAGCGACATCGGCGCCTTTGGCTTTACCTTTACCTTTAGCTTTAGCTTTGCCGTCCGCAGCATCCCCGGTACTTGCCCCGGTCCGCGCCGCATCCCGCTTTTTTGACTTGCTCACGACACTATTACCTCGCCATCCGGGGAGTCCATATCTTCGAAGCCGGCGGGGGTTGGCTCTTCCACCTCGCCCGCTTCCACTTCCGCGATGTCCACATCCGCTATGTCTACATCCACCTGCGCTGCGTCCGTTTCCGCCTCCGCTGCGTCTGTTGCCTGCGCTTCCACCATCACCTGAGCCGTCTCCTGCGCGCTCGCCCCAGACCGGGAATCTGCTCCGTCAGGGACCTGTGAACTGTCTTCACGCGCGTCTTCGGCGACCGCTGCGCTGCCCTGCTCCGCGGGCTCATCGCCAGCACCCAGAGGCTCACTAAAACCGAGTTCAGCGTTGAGTGTCTCAAGATCGCGCAGCTCAGCGAGAGCTGGCAGCTGATCGAGACTCTTCAGGTTGAAATAGTCGAGGAACTGCCGCGTCGTCGCATACATGGCCGGCCGGCCGGGGACATCGCGGTGTCCGACCACGCGAACCCATTCGCGCTCATGCAGCGTGCGGATAATATTGGTACTGACGGCAACGCCGCGAATCTCTTCGATCTCGCCGCGCGTGATGGGCTGCCTATAGGCAATCAGGGCCAGGGTCTCCAGCAGCGCCCGCGAATATTTCTGCGGTCGCTCCTGCCACAGTCTGCTCACCCAGGGGCTGAGCTGCCCGCGCACCTGGAAACGGAAGCCGCTGGCGATCTCAACCAATTCGTACCCGCGATCCTCACAGCGCTCGCTGGCCGCGGCGAGGGCGGCGGCGATATCATCTTTCCCCGGGCGCTCGTGATCTTCAAACAATGCGCCCAGGTGGGCGACACTGAGAGGCTTGTCAGCGGCCAACAGCGCCGCCTCTACTATCTGCACCAGACCCGTAACTTCGCTCATTCAGCGCGCCCCTTGACATGAATCGGACCAAAGTTCTCGGTCTGTACGATTTCCACGAGCGATTCCTTGATCAACTCCATAATCGCCAGAAAAGTCACCACAACACCGAGCTTGCCCTCGCTCGCAGAGAACAGCGAGATGAACGGCACAAACTGCTGCCCCTGCAACTTATCAAGCACTTCGGACATGCGCTCCCGCGTAGACAGGGCCTCGCGCTGTACCTGGTGACTCTCGTACATCTGTGCGCGCTTGAGCACTTCCGCAAGCACGGTCAACAGCTCGCGCATGTCCACATCCGGCGCGGGCACCTCGCGCTCCTGCGGAGGTAGTGCGGCGCTCGCCACCCAGGTGTCTCGCTCCAGACGCGGCAGCTCCTCGATCTCCTCCGCGGCCTTCTTGAAGCGTTCGTATTCCTGCAGGCGGCGTATCAGCTGCGCGCGCGGATCCTCCTCTTCGGCCTCGACTTCGGATGCCCGCGGCAACAGCATGCGCGACTTGATCTCGGCGAGCATGGCGGCCATCAGCAGATATTCCGCCGCCAGTTCGAACTGCATGGCATCCATCATATCGACGTAGCGCATGTACTGTTCGGTGATCCGCGACACGTCGACATCGAGAATATCCAGGTTTTGTCGGCGAATCAGGTAAAGCAGCAGGTCCAGGGGCCCCTCAAAGGCTTCCAGAAACACTTCCAGCGCCTGCGGTGGTATATACAGGTCCTTCGGGAGCTCGGTCACCGCCCTACCCATCACCACGGCAAAGGGCATTTCTGCCTGCGCGGGCAAACTCATCATTTGAGCGAACGCAGGAACGGCTGTTTTAGGTTCTTCGTTTGTCACAGGAAAATCACAGAGTTATTGGCCGGCAGTATAGCTCAGGCGCTCTCGAAGGGCGTCGGATCGCCTTTGCCGGCGCGCAGGAGCATGGGCGCCTCATCGGCGAGATCAATCACCGTGGTGGGCTCCATCCCGCAGTAACCGCCGTCGATGACCAGATCGACGTGATGTTCAAGAACGTCCCGGATATCGTAAGGATCAATGAGGGGCAGCACCTCATTGGGCATGATCAGGGTAACGCTCATCAGCGGTTCGCCGAGATCGGCGAGCAGCGCCTGGGCAATCGGGTTATCGGGGACGCGCAGACCCACCGTGCGACGCTTCGCATGCATGAGTCTTTTGGGCACCTCCGAGGTGGCACGCAGAATAAAGGTATAGGGACCGGGGGTGTGTGCCTTTAACAGACGGTACACGGCGTTGTCGACCCGTGCATAGGTGGCGATCTCCGAGAGATCCCGGCACACCAGGGTGAAGTTATGCCGATCGTCCAGACAGCGTATGCGGCGTATGCGATCCAAAGCTGCCTTATCGCCGATATGGCAGCCGAGCGCGTAGGCGGAGTCTGTGGGATAGACAATCACACCGCCGCGACGAACGATATCCGCCGCCTGGCGCACCAGTCGGCTCTGTGGGTTCTCGGGATGCATCTGAAAAAACTGACTCATGGAAGCTGTCTCAACGCGCCGCTCTTCAATTTGTTTTACAATACGGTCCCTCGTAAGACCGCGCGGCATTCTATCACTGCCGGGAACCTCTGAGACCACATGAAACAACTGCTCGAATTTTTGCCCATTGTCCTATTCTTTGTCGTCTACCAATTGGACGGGGAGAGCCTGTCGATTGGAGGCTGGACTTACCAGTTTGATGGCATCTTTAGCGCTACTGAAGTGCTGATCGCCGCCACGGCCCTACAGTTGGTGGTGAGCAGACTGCTGACAGGGTCCTGGGAGAAGCGCGGCCTGTGGACCTTCCTGGCGGTAGCGATTTTTGGCGGTGCGACGCTGATCCTGCGCGACCAGACCTTCATCCAGTGGAAGCCGACTATTTTCAACTGGGCTCTGGCGCTGGCTTTCCTGGGTTTCCAACTGTTCAGTGAACGCTCGCTGCTGGAACGGACCCTGGGCACACAACTGCAGTTGCCCGGTGCCGCCTGGAGCCGCCTCAACTGGCTGTGGATCTGTAACTTCAGCCTCGTTGGCGGGCTGAACCTGTTCGTGGCGTATAACTACAGCGAAGCCACCTGGGTCAGCTACAAACTGTATTCCGCCATTGGCTTCACGCTTGTGCTTACCCTGATAACGGCCCTACTGGTCAGTCCACACCTACAGGCCGCCGAACAGGCCGCGGGCAATGAGAACGGAGACTGACATGTACTACGCTATTTTTGGTCACGACAATCCCGACAGCCTGCCCCTGCGCAAGCGCGTACGTGCGGCCCATCTCGAGCGCATGCACACACTGGTTAATGAAGGCCGTTTACTGCTCGCCGGACCACACCCGGCGATCGACAGTCCAGACCCTGGCCCGGCCGGCTTCAGTGGCAGCCTGATTGTTGCCGAGTTTCCCTCTCTCGCAGACGCACAAGCCTGGGCGGAGGCAGACCCGTACATGCTCGAGGGCGTGTTCGCTCGAGTCGACATAAAACCCTTCAACCCCGTACTTCCCTGAGACTCTGTTCAAACCATGCTTGCAGTTACCGTTAGACAACACATCCTGTTGAATGCCCGCTCCGGGCGCGGCGACACACGGCCAGGACAGCTGTTGCGCGTCGCAACCGGCCTCCTGTTGCTCATCGGTGTTTTGCACGGTGCCACCGCGCAGGAAGAACGCTACGTCAGTGACAACATTTTTATCGTGCTGCACGCGGGGCCGGGGTCCAACTATCGCTGGCTGGCCAAGCTCATGCCGGGAACCACTCTGGTGGAACAACGCCAGTCTACCGATGGCAACTGGTCAGAGGTCAGCACCGAGCGCGGCACTGTTGGCTGGGTGCGCAGCGAGCACCTGAGTACGGAACCACCCGCGCAGGTACGTCTGCCGGCAATTGTGCGCCAGCTGGAGGACGCCGAGCAGCAAGCGGCCGACCTTAGCAGCGCTCTGGCGGAGGTGCGCGGCGAGAAAAGCACCGTGGATCAACTTCAGGAGCAATCGGCGAGCGATGCGCAACGGCTGGCCGAGGAACTGGCCGCACTCAAGCAGGTGTCCGGCAGCGCCATTGAGACCGCAGAGAAAAACCGTCAGCTGAGCGAACAGGCGGCGTCCATGCGACTGACCATCGATACCCTGGAAGCCGATAATCAGCGGCTGCAGGATCGCGTGAGCAGTAGTACCTTTATGGACGGAGCGCTGGCGGTGTTCCTCGGCGCCATCATCACACTCGTCGCACCGCGACTCTGGCCGCGCAAGCGCAGCAGTTCCAGCTGGGCCTGACAGCGTGTGGCGACGCAGGCCGTGGCTCAGCTATCATCGCGCAGGCATTGCACTGGCGCCACCTCCCATCGACTGAAGAGACCGCAACCACTATGCAACTAATTGCACACCAATTTTGCGGCGCAACCGCAACAAGATTCTTTGGCGCCCTGTTGCTACTGTGCGCTGTAACCCTCGGCGCCGCGAGCGCGATCGCGCAGCAGGAGACTCCGCTGCCAAACCCCGAGGTGGTTATCAACACGGACTACGGCCCTATTACCGTGCGCCTGTTCCGCGACAAGGCCCCGCTCACCGTGGCAAATTTCCTCAGCTACGTTGAAGAAGACTTCTACGCAGGCACCATCTTTCATCGGGTCGTTCCCAACTTCATGGTGCAGGGCGGCGGTTTTACGCCGGATATGCAGGAAAAACCTACCCGCGAGCCGGTCCCCAACGAGTCCAAAAATCGCCTGCACAATATCCGCGGCACCCTGGCCATGGCGCGCACCTCTGACCCGGACTCGGCCACCGCGCAGTTTTTCATCAACCAGCGCACCAATCTGTCTCTCGATTGGCAGCCTGGCGCAGCGGGCTACACGGTGTTTGGGGAAGTCGTCGACGGTATGTCCGTGGTTGACTACATCGCCAGCTCACCGCTCACGCAGGTGGGGCGGTATGACAACGTCCCCGAGGAAACGGTCATTATTCGCAGCGTCAAACGCAAAAGCCTGCTGTGATCGCACTATCCGTCAATCTCAACAAGATCGCGCTGCTGCGTAATTCCCGCGATACGCGCATTCCCGACGTCCCGGAACATGCGCGGCTGTGTCTAGACGCGGGTGCGAATGGGATCACCGTGCACCCGCGCCCGGATCAGCGCCATATCCGCGCTGATGACTGTCGGGATCTGGCCGCGGCACTGGCCGACGGCTCTCTGCCAACGCTTGATGGACACCGCGCTGCGGAGTTCAATATCGAGGGCAATCCCTTCGCAGGCCCACGCCGCAGTGAGCGCCAGGGGGTCAGTGATTTCCCGGGGTTCATGGCGCTGGTCCGGGAATTGCGTCCAACCCAGTGCACCCTGGTCCCGGACGGCGACCAGCAGCTGACCTCGGACCACGGTTTCGATCTACTCGAGCACGGCGATGCTCTGGCCCCCATCCTGGCAGAGCTCCGCGAGCTGGGTATCCGCAGCAGTATTTTCATGGATCCGGTTCCCGCGCAGATGCAGCGGGCGGCGGATATCGGGGCCGATCGCATCGAGCTCTACACGGAGCGATACGCACGAGCTTATGGCGAAGCTGGTGGCGTAGATGCGGTTCTCGGCGAATACCGCCGAACGGCAGAAGCCGCGCTGGAGGCCGGGCTCGGCATCAACGCCGGCCACGACCTCAATCTGCTCAACCTGCCGCAATTTCGCGATCTGCCGGGATTGTTGGAGGTATCCATAGGCCACGCCCTGACCGTAGACGCCTTGCGCCTGGGGTTCCCGGTCGCGGTGCGCGCTTATCAGACGGCGCTGGGTAGGGCCTGACAGGCCGTGAGCGCCCATGAATTCGACCAGGAACCCAGGTATCGCGTCCCGCATAGCAAGGAGCCGACCCGGCTGATCTACGTCGACGAACACCTCCTGTTGGTGCGCAAGCCCGATTTGCTTCTATCCGTTCCGGGCCGTCATCCGGTAAACCGGGACTGCATGATTACCCGGCTGCAAACCCGCTTTGAAGACGCGCTTATCGTTCACCGCCTCGACCTCGACACCTCCGGCGTGATGATCGTCGCCCGGGGCAAACCCGTGCACGCGGCCATCTCGGCACTTTTCCAGAAGCGGGAAGTCGACAAGCACTACGAAGCCTGGGTAGACGGTGCAGTCCTTCAGGATGAAGGGGAGATCGATTTGCACATCGCCCGCGACTGGGACAATCGACCCCTGATGCGAATATGCAGGGAAACAGGAAAGAACGCGCTGACCCGCTACCGGGTGCTGGAGCGCCGTGAGCGGCGCACCCGACTATTACTGAGCCCGCATACCGGGCGCTCACACCAGTTACGGATTCACTGCCGCGAGATCGGCCACCCTATACTGGGCTGTGATATGTACGCCCCTGATGACGTTCTGGGGCGGGCCCCCCGACTCATGCTGCATGCTACGCGTATTGCCTTCCGCCATCCGGTCACCGGGGTGGAACTTGTAGGCCACAGCCGGGCGCCCTTCTGATTGCCACCGCGAGGCCTGTGCCAGACATCGCCCGGCTAGAGATAACTACACCAGTCACTCCAACTGCCGCCGTAGAGCCATACATCATCCCGTCCAATCGCGGCGAGCGAGAGAATATTCACGCAGGCGGACACCCCGGAACCACAGTAAACAACCAGTGGACTAGCATCCCCAAGCTCGCCCCAACGCTCGCGCAGCGCAGTGTCCCCCAGCAATAAACCATCGCTATCGCTAAAGCCTTGCCAGGGCAGATTGTGCGCACCGGGAATATGCCCGGCAAGCGGATCGATCGACTCCTCCTCGCCGCGATAGCGCTTCTCCTCGCGTGCATCCACCAGTACCGCACCCGCCCCCTGTAGATCCGCAAGCTCTTCGCGGGTACAGCAGCGGGGCCAGTCATCGGCGACCACGGGCACGGCACAGGATTGCCTGGCTTGCGGCGTCGTTTCAGGCACGCCACCCTGCCCCAGCCAGGCGCTAAAGCCGCCGGCGAGCAATTGCACTGACTGGTAGCCAAGCGCGCGCATCATCCACCAGCAGCGCGCTGCGAAGGCATAGCGTGAATCGTCGTACAGCAGAACCGGCGTCGACAGGCCAATGCCGCGCTCGGCAAGCCCTGCGGCAAACTGCCCGGGCGACGGTAAGGGATGACGCCCACCGTGCGGGCCCACGGGCCCCGACATATCGCGGTTCAGGTCGAGATAGACGGCGCCGGGGATATGACCCCGCACGTAATCGTTGGCCCCCGCCTGCGGATCTCCCAGAGCGAAACGACAGTCAATGATCGCGCCGCTGAAACTGCCTGCGGATGTTGCCGATAAAAAAAGCCCTGGGCTCATGAACTTCTCCTTCCCTGCGCACCTAAATAAATCACGCCCGCTTTAGTCTCCACTATAATCAACTCTCACAACAGGACGGAGCCCAAACGTGGTCACTACCCGGCGCAGTGATGGGTCGCTTGTCATCGTAGCGAAGCCCAATCATTCTTCCAACTGGCGCAACAACCAGTTGGCTTTGCTGATGATTTCCGTTCCCTCCCTGGGAGCCGCGATTGGCTTCACAGCTTTGGGGGCATGGCCGGTGTTGCCCTTCGCCGGGGCCGAACTTACGGCGCTGGGCGCCGCACTTTATTACGTTAACTGGAAACTCGAATATCGCCACGTCATTACGCTGAGCGATGATGGCGTGCGCATCGACAAGGGCCATTACGCCCCCAGGCGCAGTTGGTATTTCGAGCGCGAGCACGCGGCCCTGGCTGTGACGCCAGAAGAGCATCCCTGGGACGGTCCGCGAATTGCCGTGCATAGCAAGCAGGACATGGTTCAAGTGGGGGACTTTCTCAATCGCGATGACTGCCTGTCGCTGCTATCGTTGCTGCGCAAGGAGATGCAGGTTCGAACGCACAGCCCGCGCGGGAAGCTGCGACTCTAGAAGACTCTCTGGAAAAAGACGACTCTATAGGGCGGCAAGACGTTACGGAGGGGTCGGGACAGCCTCTGCGAGACCGCAGCAAATCAAATGTCGCTGAAATCGCCGTGGCGGCCGCGGCCCCTGGCGAAGCGCTCAGCGCCGCGCCGGGTCTCGCCGCTCTCAATCACTTCATCGCCGCCGCGAAATTCCCTGAGCAGGGCCTGCTCCTCATCCAGGGACCATTGCGCATAAACACTGGCCCGGTCAGCACGCAAACAACCCTGCGGAAAAGCCGAGAGCTGCGCCGCAAGCTCACGGGCGGTCTGCAGCGTCTGCCCCGACTCACAAAGCCGGTTCACCAGTCCCATTTGCAGCGCCTCATCGGCGTGCACGGCACGACCCGTAAGGATCATATCCAGGGCCCGGCCCTGACCGACAATTCTCGGCAGACGTACGGTGCCGCCATCCACCAGTGGAACACCCCAGCGCCGGCAATAGACGCCGAAAACCGCCGTGGCATCCGCCACACGCAAATCGCACCACAGGGCGAGTTCCAGCCCGCCGGCAACCGCGTGACCGGACACCGCCGCAATCACCGGTTTGGACAATGACAGTCGGGTCGGCCCCATGGGGCCCGCGCCCCCGGCCCGGGTCCGGTTGCTACCGTCACCACTGGCCGCCGCCTTCAGGTCAGCACCGGCGCAGAAGTCCGACCCGGTGCCGTAAAGAATGGCCGTATCCAGGGAATCATCTTGGTCAAACTCCCGGAAGACCTCCGCAAGCCGTGCCGCGGTGGGCGCGTTGACCGCATTGCGACACTCTGGACGATCGATCCCGACCAGTAGCACCCGGTCTTCCCGGGTGGTCAGGACAGGCATGGAGCGCTACTTAACCACCTTCCAATGGTCCGCCCGCCTGGGTATTGCGCAGGGTCCAATCGCGAGCCGAATTGGCAGCAGCGGCGGCCGCGGTTTCTCGTTGGTCGCGGGTAGTGCAGACTTTCCTAGCAAACCGGGTGCCGGTTTGCTTCACACGCTTGCACTGTATATCCGGGCCATCGTCAACGGCACGGGTACTGGCGGCGGCCGCGGTATCGGGAATCGCGACGGCCGCGACGGCGTCCGCAGTGCTCCCAGAGGCAGAGTCCGTCATCGCCGAATCCGGTGAACTTGCGCAGGCGCCAAGCAGCAGTGCCAGTGAAATTATCAATAGTCTGTGCATCGTGATACCTCGAAGCTGTGACAGTGTAAGTGTCGACAGTAGCGCAGACGGAGGGCAGGGATCAATCGTAGACATCGATCATCTTCGCGTCCGCATAGAAGGGCAGCCGCGCGCACAGTGAATCATTGACCGGCAATTCAGCCAGTTCCCACAGTGGTTCCCAGCACCCGCTGCGCTCCAGTATGGACCGCGCCGCTGCCTGAGCACCCTCCTCAAGTTGGGCAAAGCGTTCGCGAAGCACCTTCAAGCACCATACGCGATAGTTGGAGGATCGTGCTGCCCGGTACTGTACGCCGTCAATATCAGTATCAAAGCGCCGCTCACCGCACTCAATCGCGTGTACGTTGGCATTGAGATAAGGAAGGTAAGCTTTGCCGACTTCCTTGAGCATTGGCATGCAGCCTTCGAGCAAGAGCACATTGGCCTCGCGGGTGTCGCCCGCACTGACGTCACCCCCGCTGGCGTACACCAGGGGGCCACTGTTCCACAGGCGTCCCAGCCATTCCAGCACTGCGGGGGCCTGCTGGCGCATAATTTCTGCGGGGACCGGATCCAGGCCAAAGTGTCTGAACATGGGGCCAGCAAAGCCGATATCGACGAGACTCGGCCGGTCGCCCAACAGGAACGGTCGGGTGTTAAGTATCCCCTGCATCTGTTGCAGGGTGCGGTGGTAGATCGCTTCCACACCGCCCACCTGATCGCGCGTGATTCCATCTCCCGAAGTAAACCCGCGACGCTGGCGCTGCACAATAATCCAGCGCTTCAGAAAAAGTGGTAGTGGAGTCTCTACTCCCAACTCTGCGGCCAGATGGTAGCCGGCGAAGTTCGCCCCGAGCGGGTAATACCAGCGGTAATGCATGGCCGGCCGCCACAACCACTCATCAGCATAGTCCTCAAGAAGAAAGCTGAAGAAGCGCAACAGGGGGTCCCCGGGGATGAGCCCACCCTGCGGATAGTGCTCCTCAAACCACTGAATAATGACGGTGCTGTCGGTCATCCAACGGCCATCACCCAGCTCCAGGGCCGGCATCTGCGCCGTGCCGACCTTTTGCTTGATCAGCTTGCTCACCCGCCCGCCGGTGATCGGGAGCAGTTCGTAGTCAATGCCGCGGCTGCGAAAGTAGTGTTCCAGCTTGCCGGTGAAGTAGGAAATACTCGAGCCGAAAAGGCGAATAGGTTGTAAATCCGTCGCTGTCATAGGCGGCACTCAAAATGAAAATCGAAGCACAAGATACAAGCGGGCGACAGCGGGCCAACTCCCAGCCACCGTTGCAGCGGGAGTACGCCGAAATGTGGATCGGCGTATTCCGCCCCAGTGCGGTATCCTCGCAGCCTTTTAGGGGCAAGTCACCTTCATGAGCACTAACCACAAAGTCGGTTTCGTATCCCTCGGCTGCCCCAAAGCCCTGGTCGACTCGGAACGCATTCTCACGCAGCTCAAGCTGGACGGCTACGAGATTGTCGGCAGCTACGAGGATGCGGAACTGGTCGTCGTCAACACCTGCGGGTTTATCGACAGCGCCAAGGAAGAGTCCCTGCAGGCCATTGGTGAGGCCATCGCCGAGAACGGCCGGGTAATCGTCACCGGCTGCATGGGCAAAGGCGCCGATGCCAAACGCATTCAAAGCGAGCATCCCAAGGTACTCGCCGTCACCGGGCCTGCGGCCTATGAGGAGGTTGTTTCAGCCGTACACCAATTCGTACCGGCGCCTCCCCCCAGAGATGCATTTACTGACCTGATACCGACTACCGGGGTACGCCTGACACCCCGCCATTACGCCTACCTGAAGATTTCCGAAGGCTGCAATCACCGCTGTCGCTTCTGCATTATTCCGGCTATGCGCGGCGACCTGGTCAGCCGCCCCATAGGCGAGGTGATGGAAGAGGCCGAGGGACTTGTGCGCGCCGGCGTGCGCGAGCTACTGGTCATTTCCCAGGACACCAGTGCCTATGGGGTCGATCTCAAGTACCGCACCGGCTTCTGGCAGGGACGCCCCCTGCCAACGCGCATGGAGAGTCTCTGCGAGGCCCTGGGCGAACTCGGGGTCTGGGTGCGCCTTCATTATGTCTACCCCTACCCACACGTGGACAAGATCATCCCGCTCATGGCCCAGGGCCGCATCCTGCCCTACCTCGATATTCCCTTCCAGCACGCCAGCCACGCGGTCCTCAAACGCATGCGGCGTCCGGCAGCCACCGAGAAAGTACTGCAGCGAATCGCTAACTGGCGATCCGAGTGCCCGGATATCACCCTGCGCAGCACCTTCATCGTGGGCTTTCCCGGCGAGACCGAAGATGAATTCCAGGAACTGCTGGACTTCCTCGACGAGGCTCAGCTGGACCGGGTCGGCTGTTTCACCTACTCCCCGGTAGCGGGCGCGGCCGCCAACGAACTGCCAAACCCGGTGGCCGATGAAATCAAGCAGGAGCGCTACGAGCGCTTCATGCTGCACCAGCAGGCCATCAGCACCCGGCGTCTGGCGCAAAAGATTGGCACAGAAATCGAAATCCTCATTGATACGGTGGATGAGCAGGGCGCGGTCGGGCGCTCCACCGCGGACGCACCGGAAATCGACGGCCGGGTGCACCTTCCCGGCGCCGTCGATCTGGTGCCCGGGGACTGGGTCCGGGCAACGGTCACCGATGCGGACGAGTACGATCTCTGGGTTGGCTGACCGCGCGTGAACCTGCTGCTATTTAACAGTGTGGAGCTGGACCCGACTGGCCGACTCACTGTCACAGACCGACGGTTACAGCATTTGCTTGGAGTGCTGCGCAGTTGCGCGGGGGACCGTATCCGTGTCGGACAGATCGACGGCCAGATCGGTGAGGGACTTGTAGAAACCATAGATCAGAACGCCGCCCGCATCGCCATACACCTGCAACAGGCGCCGCCTGCGGCCCTGCCTCTCACCGTGGTGCTCGCCCTGCCCCGGCCCAAGATGCTGCGGCGAATCCTGCGAACGGTCGCCGAAGTGGGTGTGAAAGACATTTACCTCATCAACAGCTATCGCGTGGAAAAAAGCTACTGGATGAGCCCGCTTCTGCAACCCGCGGCGCTGCGCGAGGCGCTACTGGCAGGCCTTGAGCAGGCGGGCGACACGCGCCTGCCGGAACTGCGCACCGAACCGCGTTTTCGGCCCTTCGCGGAAGACCGTCTGCCCGCGCTGTGTCGCGACAGCGTGGCTATACTCGCCGAACCCACTGCAGCAGCCCCCTACCCCCCTACGCCACAAACCCCGGCGCTGCTGGCTATTGGCCCGGAAGGCGGTTTTATCCCCTTCGAACGAGAACTGCTGGAACGCGCCGGCTGCGCGCCGCACAGCCTCGGCACGCGTATTCTCCGCGTAGAAACAGCGCTGCACTGCGCCCTCGGGCGACACCTCAGCGGCGCTCGGATCGCCATCAGTTAGGGCTCATCGACGCACGCTTCATTGATGCCGATCAAGGCACCAAACGCCGGTATTAATTACCTTTAGCTCTCGAGGCCACGTGCTTATCAAAATCCCTGGCCGCGCCCACCAGTTAATCGCAGGGGAGAACAGAATAATGTTAAGTGTCGCAGAAATAATGACCCGCGAGCCCTACTCACTCGGGCCCGACGATACCCTCAGGGATGCCGCCCAGCTCATGCATGAGCACCATATCCGCCATGTGCCGATCGTCAGCGGGGATCACAGCGTGATCGGGCTGGTATCACACCGCGATGTGCTGGCGGCGAGCGACTCGCAGATTTTCCACTCTCCAAGGGATGCCACGGGTAAGGAAGGCTATGTCGCCCTATCGACGGTAATGAGCTCTCCGGTCCATACCGTCGAAGAAAACGCCTCTCTGCAAGGGGCCGCGATGCACCTGCGCAACCATCGCCTGGGCTGTCTGCCGGTAGTCCGCGAGGGCAGGCTGGTGGGCATCATCAGCGATTCAGACTTTCTTGAAGTCGCCATCACGCTCATGGAGCATCTGGAGATGAGCGAGCCGGGCGACCCTGAGGATATGGACTGAGCTGCGCCGGGGCGCGCTGGCGCGCCCGGATCGATGGGCCCAGCCTCAGGCCGACACAACCCCTATCGGACAGCTAACCCCGGTGCCGCCCAGACCACAGTAGCCTCCGGGATTCTTGGCGAGGTACTGCTGATGGTAGTCCTCGGCGTAATAGAACACGTCCAGGGGCGCAATTTCAGTGGTGATATCACCATATCCGGCTGCGCGCAGTTGCTCCTGAAACTCCTCGCGGCTCGCTAGCGCTGCCGCGAGCTGGGTCTCATCGTAGCTGTAAATTGCCGAGCGGTACTGCGTACCCCGATCGTTGCCCTGGCGCATGCCCTGCGTGGGGTTGTGGCCCTCCCAGAAAGCCTTCAACAACTGTGCATAGCTCACCTGGCCCGGGTCGTAGACCACCAGCACAACTTCCGTGTGCCCGGTGCCCCCGGAGCACACCTCTTCATAACCGGGATTAGGCGTAAGGCCCCCGGCGTAGCCAACCGCCGTACTGTAAACGCCACTGAGTTGCCAGAACACGCGTTCTACACCCCAGAAGCAACCCATGGCAAAAACCACCTGCTGCATGCCTTCGGGAAACGGGCCGCTCAGCGGCGCGTCCAGCACGTAGTGCCGTTCGGCTACGGCCAGAGGCGTTGACCGACCGGGCAGGGCCTCATTTCCCGAGGGCAACGCACGCTTCTTCCTGATATCAAACAAACTCACGGTCCTACTCCTTTATCATTCACAGCAGCCACGCCGCCTGGCAGCC
>JBLIIW010000043.1:0-22457 GCA_047635315.1 Halieaceae bacterium
CGCAGGTGGACGGTGTTTTGAACGCGGTGCAGCTGCACGGCGATGCCGCGGGGCGGACCGTTTACAGTGGAGCGGGCGCGGGCCGTCTGCCCACCGCGTCGGCGGTACTAGCGGACCTCATAGATATTGCGAGGGCTGGAGGACAGAGCCTGTCCTGCCTGGGTGTCCCGATGGCAGAACTGCGGGTTCGTCCCACGCGCAGCGCGCTGGAGTCAGTTAGCGCCTGGTATCTCCGCCTGCAGGCTGAAGACCGTCCGGGCGTTATGTCGCAGCTGGCGAGTTGTCTTAGCGCCGAGGGTATAAGCATCGAGGCGCTGATCCAGAAACCGCCTGCGGCCGCAGCGCATACGGTAACAGTCGTGCTGTTGACCAATGCGGCCCGTGAGGACGCGCTGCGACGATCTCTTGCGGCGATGGAGTCGCTGCCGGCTGTGGCGACCGCGCCGCACGCGATTCGTGTGGAAAACGGTGAGTAGATTGTGCCTGTGGGCCCTGTGAGGACGGCAATATGAATTACATCAGTACCCGTGGTACGGCGCCCGCACTCGGTTTTGAAGACGTCCTGCTGACCGGACTGGCCAGCGACGGTGGCCTCTATGTGCCGGAAACGCTGCCCACCTTCAGCGTCGGAGAGATGGAGGCCATGGCGGATATGGATTATCCCACTCTGGCCCATCGTATACTGCTGCCCTTTGTGGACGAGGCATTCTCCAGCGAGGAACTGCGCGAGATCATCAACGATACCTACGCCGTGTTTCGCCATGGGGCTGTTGCACCGCTGGTGCAGCTCGAGCACGATCAGTGGGTGCTGGAGCTGTTTCACGGGCCTACACTGGCCTTCAAGGATTTTGCCCTGCAATTGCTGGGTCGGCTTCTTGATGCGGTGCTGCAGCGGCGGGGGGAGAAGGTCGTGATCATGGGTGCGACCTCGGGTGATACGGGCTCGGCCGCGATCGCCGGCTGTCAGCGCTGCGAGAATATCGACATCTTTATCCTGCATCCGCACGAACGTGTGTCGGACGTGCAGCGGCTGCAGATGACCACGCTCAGCGGTCCTACGATTCACAACCTTGCCATCGAGGGTAACTTCGACGACTGTCAGGCCATGGTGAAAGCGAGCTTCAATGCGCAGGGCTTTTTGCCCGACGGGCGCCGTTTGGTCGCCGTCAATTCTATTAACTGGGCGCGCATAATGGCCCAGATCGTCTACTATTTTTATGCGGGGCTGGCCCTTGGTGCGCCGCACCGGGCGGCGGCCTATTCGGTTCCTACGGGTAATTTTGGCGATATCTTTGCCGGCTATCTGGCATCGCGCATGGGTCTTCCGGTCCGTCAGCTGCTGATAGCCACGAACCGCAACGATGTGCTGCACCGGCTGCTGGCCAGCGGTACCTACAGGCGTCAGGCGCTGGAAGCGAGCTTGTCCCCGAGTATGGACATTAGCGTGTCCAGCAACTTTGAGCGGCTGATGTTTGATCTCTACGAGCGCGACGGAGCGGCCATCGCATCGCTCATGCGGAGTTTTGACGGTGGGGCTATCGAGTTATCGGCGCGGGCTCTGGCTGGTGCCCGGGGGCTGTTTGCGAGCCATTGCGTTGACGACGAGGGCACGGCGGCGAGTATTGCCGAGGTGTGGCAGCGCTGTGCTTATTTGCTGGATCCACACAGTGCTATCGGGGTCGCCGCTGCGCGGAGCGCAGAACGCTTCCCCGGTGTGCCCTGGGTGACCCTCGCCACGGCGCATCCGGCGAAGTTTCCGGCCGCTGTTGCGGCAGCGGGCGTCGGCGTGGCGCCAGAGCTCCCGGCGCACCTCGCGGATCTGTTCGACCGGGCCGAGCACTTCGATGTTCTGCCCGCTGATCTCGGCGCTGTGCAGCAGTTTATCGTCAGGCATCTGGAGGCCTGATTGGCCCGCCCGCCACGCCCGATCCAGCGCCGGCATAGCACCGATGGTCCCGGGGCCCTTCCGGGGCTGTCGCCGCTGCTGAGCCGGGTGTATGCCAATCGGGGCATATGTACCGCACAGGAACTCGAACTGGACCTCGCCAGGCTGCACCCACCCGCGCTGATGCTGAATATGGATCTGGCGGTGGCCAGGCTTCGCCAGGCGCTGGATGCGCAGGAGCGGCTGCTGATCGTAGGAGACTTCGACGCCGACGGTGCTACCAGCACGGCAATGGCCGTAGGCGCCCTGCGCCAGTTCGGCTTTTCTTCGGTCGATTACCTTGTGCCGAATCGTTTTGAGTACGGCTACGGTCTGACACCGGCCATCGTCGATCTGGCCCGGGAGCGTGCGCCGCAGCTGATTATTACTGTTGATAACGGCATATCGTCCGTTGATGGCGTTGCCAGAGCCAACGCCCTGGGCGTTGATGTTCTGGTTACCGACCACCATCTCCCCGGCGCAGTCCTGCCGGAGGCGGCGGTCATACTGAATCCCAATCAGCACGGCTGCACTTTTCCCAGCAAAGCGCTGGCGGGGGTGGGCGTGATGTTTTACCTGCTGCTGGCGTTGCGTACGTCCCTGCGGAACTCGGGCTGGTTTGCGGCGCAGGGCCGGCAACCCCCGCATCTCGGTGCCTATCTCGATCTGGTGGCCCTCGGCACTGTGGCCGACGTGGTGCCCCTAGACTACAACAACCGCATACTCGTGCAGGGTGGGCTTGCGCGCATGCGGGCGGGTCACGCGCGGCCCGGCATTGCGGCGCTGCTCTCGGTAGCCGGGCGCGAGGCCGCCGGACTAGTGGCCTCAGATCTCGGCTTTGCGGTGGGTCCGCGCTTGAATGCGGCGGGCCGTCTGGACGATATGTCGCGCGGCATCGACTGCCTGCTTACCGAGGATCCGCAACTGGCACGGGCGCTGGCTCTGGAGCTGGACGCCCTCAATCGCGAACGCCAACGCATCGAACGGGGCATGGAGCAGGAAGCCCTGGTGGCGCTGGCCAATCTGTCCCTCGATACGGTGCAGCTGCCTTCGGCTCTGGTGATTTTTGATCCGCGCTGGCACCAGGGTGTGGTCGGCATACTCGCCTCGCGTATCAAGGATCGCTTTCACCGGCCGGTCATTGCCTTCGCAGAAGTGGGCGAAGGGGAGCTCAAGGGGTCCGGGCGGGGTATTCCCGGCCTGCATCTTCGCGATCTGCTGGACACAGTTGCCGCCCGGCATCCCGGTCTTGTCGGTCGCTTTGGCGGCCATGCGATGGCGGCCGGGCTGTCATTGGAGGCCGATAAATTTGACGCCTTTGCAGAGGCGTTTCGAGAGGTCGTCGACGAGTTTTCCGGCACCTTGCTCGACCCGGTACTGGAGACTGATGGCTCCCTGGAGTGCAGTGATTTCAATCTCGCCGTAGCCAATGAGCTGCGTGGGGCCGGCCCCTGGGGGCAACTTTTCCCGGAACCCCTGTTTGACGGAGAGTTCGAATTGGTCTCCCAGCGTATTGTGGGTGAGCGTCACCTGAAGCTGGTGCTGCGCGCAGCGGGACATGAAGCGCCGCTGGAAGCCATCGCTTTTGGCGTGGATACGGAGCTCTGGCCGAATCAGGACGCCAGCCGCGTGCGTATTGCCTACCGGCTGGATGTCAATGAATACCGCGGTGAACGGCGCCTGCAACTGCTGGTGGAGCAGATCGAGGCGGCTTGATTGCGGCGGCACTGCTGCAAGGGTCACCGCAGCCGGGATGCTTTCGCCCGGTTATTTTTCCAGGCATTCTTTATGCGCGTTTCCCGGCTCCTGTCCCTGCGTTAGAATGGCGCCCCTTTTTTCGGGTGAGCAAGATGCTGGAGATCAATTTATACGTACAGGCCCTCAAAGACATAGAGGTACGTACCGACGTGCTCAGGGGGTATCTTTGACGTCGATCAGCGCCGCGAACGACTCGCAGAGGTAGAACTCGAACTGGCAGAACCCAGCGTTTGGGAAGACCAGGGTCGCGCACAGGAACTGGGCCGGGAGCGCGTATCCCTGGAGAGCATTGTGCAGTCGATCGAGCAGCTCGATACCGGTGCCGCCGATACACTGGATCTCCTGCAGATGGCCGCCGAAGAGGATGACGATGCGGCTTTGGCGGATCTCAGCGATGAGATCGACGCATTGGTAAAAGTTCTTGAGGAGCTGGAGTTTCGCCGCATGTTCGGCGGCGAAATGGACTCCAACAACGCCTTTCTCGACATTCAGGCAGGTTCCGGCGGCACGGAGGCCCAGGACTGGGCAGAAATGCTGCTGCGCATGTACCTGCGCTGGGGTGAGTCCCGGGGCTTCACTACCTCGTTGATAGAAGTGTCTGGCGGGGACGTCGCAGGGATCAAGAGCGCCACTATCAAGTTTGCGGGCGAGTACGCTTTTGGCTGGCTGCGCACGGAAACCGGGGTGCACCGACTGGTACGCAAATCGCCCTTCGACTCCGGGAACCGCCGGCATACCTCCTTTGCTTCGGTGTTCGTGGCCCCGGAAATTGATGACAACATCGAGATCGAAATAAATCCCGCCGATTTACGCGTGGACACCTACAGGGCCAGCGGCGCCGGTGGCCAGCACGTCAACAAGACGGACTCGGCGGTGCGCCTGACCCACAACCCTAGCGGCATTGTGGTGCAGTGCCAGACCGAGCGGTCACAGCACCAGAACAGGGACAACGCCATGAAGCTGCTGCGTGCCAAGCTGTACGAGACGGAAGTGCTGAGGCGCAACGAGGAGAAGCAAATCATGGAAGACAACAAGGCCGATATCGGCTGGGGCAGCCAGATTCGCTCCTATGTGCTGGACAGTTCACGTATTAAGGATCTTCGTACCAACGTGGAAACCAGCAATACACAGGCGGTGCTTGATGGCGCCATCGACCAATTCATCGAGGCGTCGCTGAAAAGCGGCCTGTAGGACAGCAGACTATGAGTGATCAATCCGTCGAGAGCGGGCCGACATCTCCAGCCCCCAGCGCTGAAGAGGAAAACAAGCTGATTGCGGAGCGCCGCGCCAAGCTCGCGACACTGCGTGAGCAGGGCAATCCCTTTCCCAACGATTTTCGGCGTACTGGCCTGGCCGCGGACCTGCAGGAGCGTTTTGCGGATCTGGAGAAAACAGTCCTGGAAGAACGCGACGAGTATTTCGCGGTCGCCGGGCGCCTGATTCGCAATCGCGGGGCCTTTCTGCTCATCCAGGACGGCAGCGGTCAGATTCAGCTCTATATCGATCGCAAGACGCTGGGGCAAAGCACCCTCGATGCGATCAAATCCTGGGATCTGGGCGATATCGTCGCGGCACGAGGACCGCTGCACAAATCCGGCAAAGGCGACCTCTATATCAACATGCGTGAGGCCCGGCTGCTGACCAAAGCGTTGCGGCCGCTCCCGGACAAGTATCACGGGCTGGCTGATCAGGAAATGCGCTATCGCCAGCGCTATGTGGATCTTATCGTCAACGAGACCTCCCGTGAGGTATTCAGGGCGCGCTCAAAAATCATCAGCTATATCCGCGACTTCATGAATACGCGGGATTTCATGGAAGTTGAAACGCCCATGATGCAGCCCATCCCCGGGGGCGCTACTGCCAAGCCCTTCGTGACGCATCACAACGCGCTGGATCTGACCATGTATCTGCGCATAGCGCCGGAGCTGTATCTGAAACGCCTTACGGTTGGCGGTTTCGAACGGGTCTATGAGATCAATCGCAGTTTTCGCAACGAGGGTCTGTCGACGCGTCACAACCCCGAATTCACCATGCTCGAGTTTTACTGGGCTTATGCGGATTACCGGGATGCCATGGACCTCACCGAGGCGATGCTGCGGGGTCTTGCGGACGCCGTGGTGGGGTCTCAGCAGGTCAGCTATCAGGGCGAGGTCTACGATTTTTCCCAGCCCTTCAGACGCCTCACGGTTCTCGATGCGATTCTCGAGTACAACCCGGAAATCGAACGGACTGCGCTGGTCGAACGCGATGCTGCAGAGGCACTCGCGCTGCAGCTGCAAATTCCTGTGCAGGCAAAGTGGGGCCTTGGCAAACTACAGCTGGAAATATTTGAGAAGACCGCTGAGGCCAAGCTGGAGCAACCGACGTTTATCACCGAGTACCCCACGGAGGTGTCGCCTCTGGCGCGGCGCAATGACCAAAACCCCTTTGTCACCGACCGTTTCGAGTTCTTCGTGGGCGGACGTGAGCTCGCCAACGGCTTTAGCGAGCTCAATGACGCCGAGGATCAGGCTGAACGGTTTCGCGAGCAGGTGAGCCAGAAGGATGCTGGCGATGAGGAAGCGATGCACTACGACGCGGATTACGTGCGCGCACTGGAATACGGCATGCCGCCAACAGTCGGGGAGGGCATTGGTATCGATCGTCTGGTAATGCTGCTGACCGACTCGCCGTCCATCCGCGATGTGCTTCTGTTCCCACATCTGCGTCCGGAGTAATGTCTTTGCGCTACCCGGTGATACACTCTGCCCATGGACTTACCGCATACCACAAAGGCTAGCTGGCGCGGCACTCGCGCCGCGGGCCGCGCGAGCTTGCTGTTGGCTGTCGTATTGCTCGCCGCCTGCGCGTCGCCGCCACCGGCCCCGATGGAGACGGAGCCGGAACCAGAGCGTTCCCCGGTAGATCTGGAGCTGACGCTTAATCTTCCGGTCCAGGCAGCCGGCTGCGAGGCACCTGTTAAAGAGGACCGCACCTTTCTCGAGCGCGGTGTAGAGACCCTCACCAACGGTGATTACATCGAGGCCGTACAGTATTTTCAGCGCTACCGACGCCTTGAATCTTCTGCCACCGCCCAGTGGGAGGCGGAGTTGGCGATTGCCTATGCGAGTATGCTGCCGAACAGTCCCTTCTACGATGTTGATGCGGTGCGCGAGGCCTACGCTGATCTACAGGCGCGAGAGCCTGCGGGACAGAAACACCACAGTATTGTATTGATGCAGCAGGCGCTGGAAACCTTTGTCATCATGGAGCGGCATGTGGACGAACTGGAAAGTCGCTCCAACATGTTGCAGGAAGACCTTAACAAGCGTGAGCAGGCGCTCAAGCGGCTGCGGGAATTGACTCTTGGTCAACGGGAATCCGCACCCTGAACGTCGAGCCTTCGCCCGGTGTACTTTCCGCTGTGATCGTTCCCCCCATCAATTCGCAGAAATCTCTACAGATTGACAGGCCGAGCCCACTCCCGCCGTAGTGCAGGCTGGTCGAGTCTTCCGCCTGTACAAAGGCCTCAAAAATCTGCGCCTGCTGGCTTTCCGTCATGCCGATACCGGTATCGTTGAACTCGAGTTCCAGTGCCTCCCCAGAGAGGGCCATGTGGGCGCGGATAGTGATCTTGCCTTTCTCCGTGAACTTGGCGGCGTTGCTGAGCAGATTGACCACGATCTGTCGGAATTTGACGGCGTCGTTGACGATGTCCGGAAGCGCGTCGAAGCCGGCACAGCAGAGCGTATTGCCGCTTTCTTTCAGCAGAGGCTCCAGGCCGTCGACGGCCTGCTGTAATACCAGGCCGGGATTGAACAGCTCCAGATTCAGGGTCATCTTGCCCGTCTCGATTTTGGACAGATCAAGAATGTCGTTGATCAGGGCCAGGAGCTGCCGCCCGGACAGGATTATCTTGTCCAAATCGCTGCGGAATTGCCCCCGGTCCATGTCTGTTTCGTCGTCCAGTTCATCGTGGAGCATTTCGCTGTAACCAATGATCGCGTTCAGCGGTGTGCGCAGTTCGTGGCTCACGTTGGCGAGGAAGCGTGACTTGGCAGCATTGGCCTCATCGGCGCTTTGTTTAGCTTCTTTCTCCTCATCGATGGCGCGCAGGAGCTTCTCTGACATGCTGTTGAAGGCACTGGCAAGATCGCCGAGCTCCCCATCGTCGTCGATATCGTCGATGCGGTGATCCAGCTCACCGGCGCCGAGTCGTTCGGTGCCGCGCTGCAGTCGCTTGAGATTGTCGTTCGTGTAGCGTACGAGAGAGAAACCGAGAGTCGCGGTGAGGAAAATCGACGCAAGAAAACCGATGACCGTGATGCGGTCCGTGAGTGCAATGGTGCGGTCAATGACGTTCGCGCGCTGCAGGGCGATGAAGGCCTGGCGCTGCTCCAGTTCCTTGAGCCGTTGGCTGCCCGCGAGATAGGGGATGGGATCATCCACGTCGGGATCCCAGCTGCGGTCGTTATAGCGCTCGTAGAATGCCTCCCAGAGTGTGAGGAGGCGGTCGCAGCTGTTCTCCAGCCGCACGTATTGCAGTGCGGTTACATCGCTGACCATCTGTCCCAGAGAGCTCACTGTGCTGCGGATCGCTGTGATTTGCTTCAGGGATGCCTGCCTGTCCGGGTCCGCGAGGCTGTCGTCGGTATTTGCGCGCAGCGTGGACAGTACCAGAATCTTTTGCTGCTGGTCATCGAGTTGCTTGGCCAGTTCCCCAGAGAGCTGTCCGGCGCTCACGGCCTGGCGATAGGCCACCATGCTCTCCTCACGGGCGTAGCTGCCCCAGAAGTGTGTGCCCACGTTAATAGCAAAAAGCACGAGGATCGTGAACAGGGACAGGGTCAGTCGGCGCCGCAGGCTCATGCGTCAAGTAACCTGCGGATCTTCTTCAGCAGTGCGGGAAAGTCGATCGGCTTGGTAGCGTAGTCATCGCAGCCCGCCGCCATGGCGCGATCCCGGTCCTGCTGCATGGCATGTGCGGTCAGCGCTATGATCGGTGTGTCTTCGATGCCGTGGGTGCGGCGTATGCGCTCGCAGACAGTCCAGCCATCCAGTACTGGCAGGTTCATGTCGAGCAGCACCAACGCGGGATTCTCACTGAGCACCAGCTCCATGGCGCGGCCCCCGTCTTCGGCGATAATCGTCTCGAAGCCGGCTCTCCCGAGGCGGCGGCTGAGCATGTCCCGGTTCAGCTCGTTGTCCTCCACCAGAAGCAGGCGTGCGCTACTCATGTGAGCTCCATTTCCAGCGGGTAGACGGTGAGCACCTCGTCGATACCTGCGGGATGTAGCAAACGGTGGTCACCGAGGCGATAGCTGCCGGACAGTGCCTGTCGCGTGGAGTCCGCAATCAATATCTCTCCGGGCCCGGCGATATCCTCTATACGCGAGGTGACGTTCATCGCATGTCCTACAAAACCGTACTTGCTGCGGCGTTCGGAGCCGATGTTGCCGGCTATCACTGTTCCCGTATTGAGGGCTATTCCCATGGTGAGCTGAGGCAGCCCGTCCTCTTCGTTGGCAGTGTTGATCTCCGCCATGGCGGCCTGCATGGCGAGGGCGCAGCGGGCCGCACGATCGGGCTCGTCGCTATGCAGGCGCGGCGCGCCGAAGACCGCCAGAATCGCGTCGCCCAGGAATTCATCGATAGTACCTTCGAACTGCATGATGATATCGGTCATGGCGCCGAGATAGCGGTTGAGCATGCTGACCACCCGGTCCGGCGGCAGCTGCTCGCTGAGGGTTGTGAAACCCCGGATGTCGGACATCATTATAGTGACCTCGCGCAGGTCACCGCCGAGCTCAAGGCCCTCCGGACGCTCAAGGATTTCCGTGACAATATCGTCGGAAAGATAACGGCCAAAGGTAGCTCGTATGAAGCGCTCATTGCGCTCCAACTGGTCGCGATACTGCTGTTCACGGTCGTGCCAGCGTTTGCGTTCTATGCCGGCCTTGATGCGGGCCTGCAGCAGCACCGGGTTGAAGGGCTTGAAGAGATAGTCGTCCGCGCCAGCCTCGATGCACTCGACTATACCCTGCATATCCTGTTCCCCGGAAATCATGATTACCGGGGTGGCGCGCCAGCGTTCTTCGGCTTTGATCCGTCGCAATACCTCGCGCCCGTCCATGCCCGGCATGATGCGATCAAGTAGCACCACGTCTACATCGGCGCTGTCGAGTATTTTGAGAGCTTCGACGCCGCCCGGTGCGGTCACGACAAAGTGCCCGCTGCGCGTCAGGTAGCGCGCCAGCAGTTCGCGATTCTCTTCCCGGTCGTCCACAGCGAGAATAAATCCCACCTCGCTGGCGATAACCGGGACGGGCGTCTGCGCTGTCTCATCGCGCGGTGCCCGCGGCTCTGCGGTGCTTTTGAGTACCTGGGACA
Source organism: Halieaceae bacterium (assembly GCA_047635315.1). Classification (GTDB taxonomy): domain Bacteria; phylum Pseudomonadota; class Gammaproteobacteria; order Pseudomonadales; family Halieaceae; genus Congregibacter. The sequence goes on from JBLIIW010000043.1 coordinate 10,052, forward strand.
GGGTCGAGCGCAGGGCGCTTTCCGATGCCCCGAGCACCTCCATGAGCATTTCAGCGTAGCCGCGCATGGCGCCGGCGAGATTGCGCAGCTCGTGCGTGTCGCTACTGCCGCTGTCCAGCAGAGGCGCAAGCTGCCCGGCGCAGGCGCTCAGGGCCGACCAGTCGTGCCGGCATTCTTCATCGAGCGCAATCAGTGCCGAGTCGTCGAGGGACGCTACCGCCTGCACAGCTTCACGCAGCGCGCCCGGCCATTCAGTCATGGCGTATGCTTCCGCTTCTGTGTTGTGCCTGTCCTGCACTCATGCCGCGCCCGATTCCTTTGAATTGTGAGAGTATAACGATGGCTGCCTCGCCGGGGAACGCAGCGAGGCGCGCAAGCGTTTCGGATGTGCCTTCTCGATACTTTGAGGTAACATACAGGGATGGCGGCAAAGCGCCGACCGATTCATACCATCAGAGGTAGTGCAGACACACTCCATGTTGCAGCAGGTAGAAATATTTCAGGGCCTGTCCGAGGATGAACTGAAGGCGCTGGCAGATAGCAGCACCGCCCGTTCTTTCCCGAAAAATACCGTGGTCATTCACGAGAATGACCCGGCGGACTCTCTTTTTGTTATCGAAAGCGGAAAGGTCAAGGTCTATTGTAGCGACAAGAACGGTAAGGAATTCATCATGAACACGCAGGACGCCGGTGATTATTTCGGCGAGCTGGCGCTGCTTGATGACTCCACGCGTTCAGCGTCTGTGCGCACGGTTGAGAAGTGCAGCTTTTGCATCATCTACAAAGATGACTTCAGCCGTGTTCTGGAGGCGCACCCGAGCATTTCCCGAAAACTTATTTCCAATCTCGCCTCGCGGGTGCGCAAGCTGACCGCAGACGTGAAGAGCCTGGCGCTACAGGATGTCTATGGTCGTGTGGCCAATGTGCTCATGGATCTCTCCGAGGAGCGCGGCGATGGCACCCTGTATATAGGCGAAAAGCTCACGCAGCAGGATATTGCCGATCGGGTTGGCGCATCTCGGGAGATGGTGGCGAGGATCCTCAAGGATCTGACGATCGGCGAGTACATCCGTTTTGAGGGCCGCCATATCATCATCAACACACGCCTACCGGCCAAGTACTAGGCACTTGTTTCTCGCTCGCTGCCGGTTACCTGCAACGTCAGGGAGCCGCTGGCCAGCCGGGCATTGATGCTATCGCCCAGACCTACATCAGCGCTGCTCATCAGCGCGTGCCCACTACCATCACTAAGGATGGCGTAGCCGCGTCGCAGTACGGCAACGGGGCTGAGAGATTCGAGTAGCTGTGCACGTTGTGCGATGGCGTCACGCGCCAGGCGCAAACGTATCTGCATGACATGGTTCAGGGTATTTTTCTGCAACAGTATCTGTTGCCCGGCGGCGCGCATTTTCTGCTGTGGTGAGGCGCTGTGCAGGCGATAACTTAGCAGGCGTTGGTCCTGACGTAGGCTCTGTAACCGCTTCTCTATCACTCGCTGCAGGCGGGCCTCGGCCTCGTCGAGGCGCTGCGCCTTCTCACGAAGCAGGGCGCCCGGGTGTCGGAGGCTGCTGCGAAGCCCACCCAGGCGCAGGGTGGTTCTCTCCAGTTGGCGTTCCACGGCGAGCGAGAGGCGTGATTGCTGCCCGCGCAGGCGCGCCAGCAGCTCGCTGCGATCGGTGCTCAGCAACTCCGCCGCGGCCGAGGGTGTGGGTGCGCGGGTGTCGGCGGCGAAATCCGCGATGGTGAAATCCACTTCATGGCCAACGCCCACCACCACAGGCAGTGCGCTGGCCGCAATGGCACGTGCCAGGGATTCGTCGTTAAAGGCCCATAGATCTTCGATAGATCCGCCACCGCGCGCCACAATGATGGCATCGAAATCACTGTCTGGACGGTTGTCTGCCAGTGTATTAGCCTGCCGAATGGCCGCGCAAAGCTGTGCCGGGGCCTGCTCGCCCTGCACGGGAACCGGCAGCACAGTCACGCGGATAGCCGGGTTTCTCCGCGCGAGCACTTGCAGTATGTCCTGCAGTGCTGCACCGGTGGGAGAGCTGATCACCGCAAGGTGGCCGACGTGCGCTGGAAGAGGGCGTTTGCGTGCGCTATCGAAAAGCCCTTCATCGCGCAGGCGATCCCGCAGGGCCTCAAAGCGCGCTTGCAGGGCGCCCGCACCGGTGGCCTCCATAAACTCGCCCAGGAGCTGGAACTCGCCGCGGCCCTCGTAGAGCGATACCCGGGCGCGCAGACGCACCGCATCGCCGTTCTGCGGCTGCATGCGCAGACGCTGGTTGCGATTGCGAAACATGGCACAGCGCACCTGCGCGCTATCGTCCTTCAACGTGAAATACCAATGCCCGGAGGAGGGGCGGGCAAAATTGGAGATCTCGCCCTCTATCCACAGGAAATCGTAATGGCTCTCAAGGAGGCAGCGCACCTGCCGGTTCAGCTGGCTGGGCGTCAGCGACTCCCGATCCGCAGGCGGCAACGAGCTGTGGTCGGAAATAGTCATGGCGAAGTTCGTCTGTTCACTATGTCTCTCTTACGTGGAAAGCCTTAACAACTTATAATGATGAGTTTAACTGATCGACATCGTCCGGAGGCGATTCATGCTGCGTATTGACCAGGAAGGCCTAACTTTCGACGACGTTCTATTACTTCCAGGCTATTCCGAGGTGGTAGCCAGGGATGTGTCCCTGCGAACACGGCTAACGCGAGGGATCGATCTCAACATGCCCCTCATCTCGGCGGCCATGGACACGGTTACCGAACACCGCCTCGCTATCGCCATGGCGCAGGAAGGTGGTATCGGCATTATCCACAAGAGTATGAGCATCGCTGAGCAAGCGGCGGAGGTATTGCGGGTCAAGAAGTATGAGAGCGGTGTGGTCAAGGACCCGATCACCATCCAGCAGGACGCCACGATCGCCGAGCTCATAGAACTGACCTCCGCCAACGGGATTTCTGGTGTTCCGGTGCTGGCCGGCGAGGACCTTGTGGGCATTGTGACGCGGCGCGATATGCGCTTTGAGACCGAGTTGGGGAAGGCGGTTTCCACCATTATGACTTCCCGCGACAAGCTGGTTACTGTGCATGAGGGTGCTGAAGCGGACGAGGTGCAGCGACTATTGCATCAGCACCGCATCGAGAAAATTTTAGTGGTGAACGAGAAGTTTGACCTGTGCGGGATGATTACCGTGAAGGACTTCGATAAAGCTGAAAACTATCCGAATGCCTGCAAGGACTCCTTCGGTCGCCTGCGCGTTGGAGCCTCTGTGGGTACCAGTGCCGATACGGAAGAGCGGGTCGCGGCCCTCGTTGCGGCCGGTGTCGATGTTCTGGTTGTGGATACGGCCCACGGCCATTCGAGGAACGTATTGCAGCGCGTACGGATGATCAAGTCCGACTACCCGGATCTGCAGATTATCGGCGGTAATATTGCGACCGGTGAGGCTGCCCTGGCTCTGGCGGAGGCGGGGGCTGACGCGGTTAAGGTGGGCATCGGCCCCGGGTCGATCTGTACCACGCGTATCGTGACCGGTATCGGAGTGCCTCAGGTGACGGCTATCTCTGAAGCCGTAGCTGCGCTGGCGGGTAAGTATGATCTGCCGGTGATCGCGGACGGCGGTATTCGCTACTCCGGCGATATTGCCAAGGCCATTGCTGCTGGTGCGCACGCAGTGATGATGGGCAGCATGTTTGCTGGAACCGAGGAAGCGCCGGGCGAGGTCGAGTTGTATCAGGGACGTACCTATAAGTCCTATCGGGGAATGGGGTCCCTGGGCGCCATGGCCGGTAAACAGGGCTCTTCTGATCGCTACTTCCAGGATGCGAGTCGCGGCGCGGAAAAGCTCGTGCCCGAGGGAATTGAAGGACGTGTGCCCTACAAGGGCTCCGCACCGGCCATCGTCCACCAGATGATGGGCGGCCTGCGCTCTTCCATGGGCTACACGGGCAGCCCGGACATTGAGACCATGCGCAGTCGCCCGCGTTTTGTGCGTGTATCGGTTGCGGGAATGAACGAATCCCATGTGCATGATGTTTCTATCACGAAGGAAGCCCCCAACTACCCGGTAAGCTGAAGTCGGTCGACGCGGTAACGCGAGCGTCGTCAGCTCCTGAGCAGCGAGAGACCAACATGACCGACATACACGCCAGCCGGATACTGATTCTGGATTTTGGTTCCCAGTACACACAGTTGATTGCGCGACGAATTCGCGAGATCGGCGTGTACTGCGAAATATTTGCCTGGGATGTGAGCGAGACGCAAGTTCGTGACTTTGCCCCCACGGGCATTGTGCTTTCTGGTGGCCCTGAGTCGGTGCCCGAGCCTGGGTCCCCGCGAGCCCCGGACTGCGTGTTCAATGGTGACTGGCCGGTGCTGGGGATCTGTTACGGGATGCAAACCATGGCGGCGCAGCTCGGTGGTGCCGTCGCCGGCTCGGCTACCAGTGAATTCGGTTACGCGCAAATTCAAGTGAGCGGCCAGGATCGTCTGTTTCACGATATCCGCGACCATCTCGGCGATGATGGGTCGGGCCTCCTCGACGTCTGGATGAGCCATGGGGATAAGGTCAGCACCCTGCCTGAAGACTTCAGCTGCATTGCCAGCACGGAAAGCTGCCCCATCGCGGCCATGGCCCATAACAGCCATCCCTGGTTCGGTATTCAGTTTCACCCGGAAGTCACTCATACGCTGCAGGGCCAGCGTATTCTTCAGCATTTCGTTCTGGAGATCTGCGGCTGCGAAGCGCTGTGGACGCCGGCGCGAATCGTTGAGGACGCTATTGCGCGAGTTCGCGAGACGGTCGGTGAGGATCACGTGCTGTTGGGCCTGTCCGGCGGTGTTGATTCCTCTGTGGTCGCAGCCCTGCTGCACCGCGCGATCGGCGATCAACTCACCTGTGTGTTTGTAGATAACGGACTCCTGCGCCTGAATGAAGGCGATGAGGTGATGGAGATGTTTGCCCGCAACATGGGTGTGCATGTAATCCGCAGCGATTCCCAGGCGCTTTTCCTGGGGAAACTGGCCGGTGTCGCGGAGCCCGAGCAAAAGCGAAAAGTGATTGGCAACACCTTTATCGAAGTGTTCGATGCTGAGGCGTCCCGTATTGAAGGTGTGAAATGGCTGGCGCAGGGGACTATCTATCCGGATGTTATTGAGTCCGCGGGCTCGAAGACCGGCAAAGCCCACGTTATTAAATCGCATCACAACGTGGGGGGCCTGCCAGAGGATATGGCGCTTGGGCTGGTTGAGCCCCTGCGCGAACTCTTCAAGGACGAAGTTCGGCAGATAGGCCTGGAACTGGGTCTGCCCCACGATATGGTGCAGCGTCACCCCTTTCCCGGACCAGGACTCGGCGTGCGGATCCTCGGTGAGGTGCGTCCTGAGTATGCAGATCTGCTGCGCCGCGCCGACGCGATCTTTATCGCAGAGTTACGCGCTAGCGGCTGGTATGAAAAGACCAGCCAAGCCTTTGCTGTCTTTCTGCCAGTGAAGTCCGTGGGCGTGGTGGGCGACGCGCGGCGCTACGAATATGTAATCGCCCTGAGGGCTGTGCAAACTGTGGACTTTATGACGGCACGCTGGGCGCACCTGCCCTACGAACTGCTTGAGACCGTCTCCAACCGCATCATTAACGAGATCAGTGGGGTCTCGCGCGTGACCTACGATATCAGCAGTAAACCGCCGGCGACGATTGAGTGGGAGTGAACGTGTTCCTCGCAAAGTCCCATTCTATATAGGTTTAGCACTCTAAAAGTAGTTACAAACCAACTCGACTATAGCGATCCACGAGTCAATAAAAAGAGGGTTTTATGCAAGAAGCTATAGATGAAGTAAAAAATGAAGTTAAAGCTAAATTATTACTTTGGAAAAATATTAAAAGCAGACAAGTAAAAGTTATTTTTATACTTCTATTTTTAGGGTTAGTAGGATTAAAGGTTTTTACAACAGTTTTAACATTTGATTGGTTAGCAAGTTTATTTAGTTGAAAAGGGGGGGTGCTGTTAAGCATTAAGGTTACAATTTTTGTAACTCAGCATCTGCTAAAATTTTGCTAATACAAGCGTTTTTAGAAGTTATGGATATAGGAAAGACAGGCAAGAGTTACAAAGTAGTTACAAGCTACCCTCTATAAACTATTTTTCTTACAAGGTTTTTTTGAATACTAAAGGGGAGTGGGAGTGAGGCATGCCGATTTATTCCCCGCTGTTTGTCCCTACATCCAATCGTCGATGTCTACCTGTAGCGCATTGGCAATCGATTTGAAGGCATCTATTCTTCCCTCACGCGCGCCGGTCTCTATCTGAGCAATGTGCGCCTGTGACAGCCCTGCGGTCTCAGCCAGAGTGGTTTGCGACATGTCACGGTACTCACGCCAAACTTTTACCGGGTTCACATAGAAATGGACCCCAAAAATTGGACAGCTCGATAAGTGCATTCCCGGGTTATGCCGCCAACCTGACGGCGGATGCGTAGTACACGCTTTCAGGCGTGCTCCCTCGGCCAGGATAGTTGCACTCCCTCTTCGCGGGAGCTCTGATTGCTCTGGAGAGAAGCAATGAGACGGAAGAGACGCACCCATTCACCCGAGTTCAAAGCAAAGGTCGCTTTGGCTGCCTGCCAAGGTGATCTTATGATGGCTGAGCTGGTCAAGAAGTTTGACGTTCATGCGAACCAGATCACCGACTGGAAGAAGCACCTGCTAAGCACTGCGCCGGATGTATTCGGCAAGATTGCTCAAAAAACCGAAGCCTCTGAGGAGACCATTGAGCAGCTGCGTGCCAAGATCGGGAGGCTAACAATGGAGACCGATTTTTTAGAACGAGGGCTCGAACGGATTCACGGGCCCAGAGGAAAGAAATGGTAGATCGGACGGATCCGTTGCCGGTAACTCGCCAATGCGAGTTGCTGGATCTACCTCGCTCGACGTTCTATCAAGTGCCCAAAGCGGTTTCCGAGGAGGAGCTTGAGCTGATGGCGCTGATGGATCGCTGTCACCTGAAGCACCCGTTCTATGGTAGCCGGCGAATCCGTGATTGGCTGGAAAACCAGGGTCGTCGCGTTAATCGCAAAAAAGTCCAGCGGCTGATGCGAACAATGGGCCTGGCGGCGCAGTACCCGAAACGCAACCTCAGCCTCGCCAATCAGGCGCACAGAGTCTATCCGTACCTTCTGCGAAACCTGGTAATCGATCGCCCCAATCAGGTTTGGGCGACCGATATCACATTCATCCCGATGGCGCGGGGCTTTGTATATCTGGTGGCGATCATGGACTGGTACTCTCGCAAAGTACTCTCCTGGCGCGTATCCAACACGCTCGACGTCAGCTTCTGCGTGGATGCACTGGAGGACATTGGAGCAGTACGGCACACCGGAGATCTTCAATACAGATCAGGGAAGCCAGTTTACGAGCGCGGACTTCACCGGCGTTCTCAAGCGCGAAGGCATTAAAATCAGCATGGATGGCAAGGCCCGCTGGATTGATAACGTCTTTGTTGAGCGGCTGTGGCGCAGCGTAAAATACGAGGAGGTGTATCTGATGGCTTACGACAGCATCAATGTGGCGCGTGCGTCACTCGGTCGTTACTTCAAGTTCTATAACACCGAGCGACGCCATCAGTCGCTTGACCGTCGCACGCCTGAAAGCGTGTACTACGCATCCGCCGTCAGGTTGGCGGCATAACCCGGGAATGCACTTATCGAGCTGTCCAATTTTTGGGGTCCATTTCTGCATACTCAATTTTCCGAAGGGAAGTATTGTTGCGATTGATAAAGCGTACAATGATTACGCTTGGTATAAGCAATTGACAGATAGGGATATTGTCTTCGTTACTCGGCTTAAGACGAACGCAAAATACCGCATTATTGAACGCCGGCCTGTGCTGAAAGACAAAGCCTTAAGGTGTGATCAGACGATAGAATTCACCGGCCCCCAGGTTTCCAAAAAATGTCCTGTTCGATTGCGGCGGGTTGGCTACAGAGGTGCGGAGACGGGCAAACATTATGTGTTTTTAACGAACAATTTTAAATTGGAAGCCACGACGATTGCCGATATCTACAAAGCCAGGTGGCAAGTAGAATTATTCTTTAAGTGGATAAAACAGAACCTGAAAATAAAATCGTTTGTTGGCACGAGCAAGAGCGCCGTAATGACTCAAATATGGATAGCGATGTGCGTATACCTGCTAATTGCATTTCTGAATTTTCAGTCAGCACTTACAAAAAGTATGCAGCAGTTATTGCGATTACTGCAGCTCAATTTGTTCGATAAACGTGACTTTATGGCGCTGTTAAGGGGTGACCCACCTGATGACAGGTTGCCTGATGCTAGTCAAATGACGCTTATATGAAAGTTAACGGGACAGCAGTGATATAATATCTTCGGCTTTCGTGTTGGAGTTCATGATGAATACGGCATTGTGCGCGAAATGTTTGATCAGGATGAATTGCAGAAACTAATTAAATCGACATTGGCTGAATAATATCACGGCTGACGAAGGAGCCAACTTTGCAGAGTTTGACAGCACCAGAACTGGCCGAATGGTTGGAGAGTACGGAACGCCAAAAACCGGTATTACTTGACGTTCGTGAGCCTTGGGAGTTCCAGACCTGTCATATGGTCGGGGCGTTTTCGATACCGATGAATACTCTTCCTGATAAGCTCTCTGAGCTGGATGCGGGGAATCCAATTGTCTGTATTTGTCATCATGGTGTGCGCAGTATGGACGTTGCCCTGTTTTTAAAAAAACAGGGCTTTTCCCAGGTGATCAATCTGACCGGAGGCGTACATGCCTGGGCTTTGCAAGTAGACAACACGATGCCGACCTACTGATTTTGGCGTTTATTGGTGTTCCAAAAAAAGTGGAAAAGATCGGCTTATGAGCTGGAATATCGTTGATATTCTGGCGGCAGAAGTTAAATCCATAAGCTCATCGGGCGCCTCGAAATGCCAAGATTGCCGTCAGGCAGATTGCTGGCGATAATCATGGCCGAACTAAGGCTGACGCGTCACTTCAGCCAGCCGCAGGTGCCGAGAGACTTCCGGGTATCAAACACATCATTGCCGTTGGATGTGGGAAGGGTGGCGTTGGCAAGTGTACTGTGAGCGTCAACCTGGACAAAGAGGTCAATCGCTAACCACGGCGGGAAGATTTTTATTGTGGGGGTACGGTAAGGGACGCTTTCTATCACCATGAGCGGAGGCTGCCAGGGATACGCGTCCTCTCAGCTAACGCTGAGGCAGGGATTCGAAGTCATGCTCAAAAGAGTCGCCCCAGAAATCGAGGAGATTATTGATGTGACCGACCACGCAGCGGGAAAGCAGTCTTTCTACCCGCGCCATGAGGAGCCTTTATGATAACGCGACCACCCCAGAAAACCGCCCCTTTAGTTTCGACCCTTGACGATCTTGCGACGTTGGCAAACTATTCGCTCATGAATTGCCTCAACTGCGACCCTGACGCCAAAGCGAACGGAGTTGACCACGCCCCGCGGCAAGTCTTCTCGGGCCACTATGTTCCCGTTAATTCTACGCCAATCGAAAACCCCGAGTACGTCGCCCACAGCCAAAACCTGTTTCGCGAATTGGGCTTCGCCGACAGCATGGCGCAGTCGGCCGACTTCGTCCGCATGTTCTCTGGCGACCTTCAGGGCGTTCCGGAGCCGATGCGCAAGGTCGGTTGGGCGTGTGGCTATGCACTGTCCATCTATGGCACTGAATACACCCAACAATGCCCGTTCCAAACCGGAAACGGGTACGGCGACGGTCGCGCCATGTCCGTGCTTGAAGCCGTCATCAACGGTCAGCGCTGGGAAATGCAGCTAAAAGGTGGCGGCCGCACGCCATACTGCCGCGGTGCGGACGGTCGGGCCGTTCTGCGGTCCAGTGTTCGGGAGTTTCTGGCGCAGGAGCACATGCACGCGCTTGGGGTGCCAACATCGCGTTCGCTGAGTTTGTACGTGTCGAAAATCGAGAAGGTCAAGCGGCCGTGGTACTCGGAGGGCTCACGATCTAGAGATCCAGACACGCTTGTATCGGAGCCAGTCGCCATCTCGACGCGGGTTGCACCTTCGTTTATTCGGGTGGGTCAACTGGAGCTCTTCGGTCGTCGTGCACGCAAGAAGGAACACCCGCAAGCGATGGAAGAGCTTGAGAAGATTGTGTTGCACCTGATCGACCGTGAATACGGTGACGTCATCGATCAGAACCTGGTAACCAGCGAAAAAGTGGTATCGCTTGCGCGGCAGTTCCGCGGCCGACTCACATCGCTTGTGGCGAACTGGATTCGTGTCGGCTACTGCCAGGGAAACTTCAACAGTGACAACTGTGCGGCCGGAGGTTTCACCCTCGACTACGGCCCCTTCGGATTCTGCGATGTATTTGCTCCGCAGTACCAGCCATGGACGGGCGGCGGACATCACTTCTCGTTCCTGAATCAGCCAGAAGCCGCCGAACGCAACTTCCACATGTTTTGTTCGGCGTTGCGCCCGTTGCTGACGGCTCATCAGGACTGTCTGCTTGAACTCGACGAGATCGAAAGTGATTTCCCGACAGCGATGCAAATGCAGATTAAGATGATGTGGGCGGCCAAACTTGGACTAGCCACTTTTCACCAGGTCCTGTTCAGTGAGCTCGCAACGTTGATGGTGCAAACGCCTGTTGATTACACCGTTTTCTTTCGCCAGCTCTCTACGGTGCCCGACGGCATTGGCGTACTCAAAAAAAGTTTTTACAAAAGCTCAGCTTTTGAAACAGACCTCGAAGGCATGGACAAGCGTTGGACGGAGTGGCTCACAAAATGGAAAATGCTTGCCGGCATTGTCAGCACAACCGACGCAACTGCAGCTCCGCCGCGTACTCGTGAGGAACTGTCTCAACAGATGAAACTCGTCAACCCGAAATACAGTTTGCGGGAGTGGTTCGTTGTGCCTGCGTATCAGCAAGCAGCTGCCGGTAACTACTCTCTAGTGCGAGAACTGCAGGAAGTCATGACCCAGCCATACGCCGAGCAATCGAAGGACGTAGAGGAAAAATACTATCGGCTGAAGCCGCTGGAGCTCTTCGAAGTTGGCGGGTCGTCGTACTATAGCTGCTCGTCATGACCCAAAAATAACGGAAAACCTGATCGAAAACCATATGAGTGTAGACGTTATGAGGCGTGACAAAAAGATCGACAGGAGCCGCAGGTATGACTGATCAACTTAACGAAGAAAAAGCGTTTTTGACATGGGAAGAATCGGTGGTGGCCTTACAAACCGATGCTAGGCAGGGCTCCGCCCGTGCGCAACGTTTATTGGCGATGCGATGCTAGTGTAGTGTCTTATGCAAAATAATCATATCTAATATCTCCGGCTTTCGCGTTGGAGTTCATGATGAATACGGCAGTAGAAATTCAATTGTCCCAGGATGAAGAGAATTGACGTAAGCGGTCCTGAAACAGCCTCCTTTCATTGGTGCCCCTGGGCTTGGAAAATAGCTCCGAGTTTTTTCTTACAGGAACCTCGGCTATGCCCGCCAACAACGAAGAACGCGCTGCCTATTGGCACCCTCATGTCGAAGCTTGGCAGGCCTCCGGCGTATCAGCCAGGCGATTCTGCACGGAGCATTCGCTGCGCTATAGCCAGTTTCTTTACTGGGCTCGCAAGCAACTGCCGCGATCAGCACCGGCGCCCGCAAGCAGTTTCACCCGCGTAGTGGCGCAGCGCAGTGCGGCTGCTCTGGGTTTGCAGATCACGCTACGCAGTGGCGTGCAGATCGGTGGTGTCGATGCGGGTAACGTGGAATTGCTGCGCTCGGTACTGGCGCAGCTGGGACGCCCCGGTATCTGCGTCCGTCCCTAGAGATTCCAACGATTTATCTGCACCGAGATCCCGTCGACTTCCGCAAGTAGGCCCACAGCCTCGCGGTGCTCGTGGAGCAGGAGTTGGGTCACAACCCCCTTGACGGTGCGCTGTACGCCTTCACCAACCGCCGGCGCAACAAGATCAAGTGTCTGATGTGGGAAGATAACGGTTTTATCCTCTACTACAAAGCGCCTGCCGAAGAGAAGTTCCGCTGGCCAAAAGGCAATGAAGAGCTGCTTATGCTCACCGGCGAACAGATCAACTGGCTGCTCGACGGCTACGACATTCTGCAGATACGCGGGCATAGAAAGCTGCACTTTGAGTCTATAAATTAAGGCGTTTTTGCCGTCATGCTATTAAAATACCAGCATGAAAGCGGCGCCGAAAAGTCCCGTCAAATCTAGGCCTTACGAGGGCTTGAGCGCCGATACCCTCCTGACAATTCTCGCCGAAAAAGATGTCACGCACGAGAAGCAGATTCAAGAACGCGACCAGGCCATTCAGGAACGCGATACCCGCATCAAGCTTCTCGAAGATGCGTCTGGCGACGATACGCAAGTT
>JBLIIW010000044.1:0-21852 GCA_047635315.1 Halieaceae bacterium
GGGTCTGATGGCTTTGGGGCTCGCCGGTGGCGTGCTCCTCGCGCGCTACATGAAGCGCTGAGTTATTTGTGAGGTGGCCCCGATGCGGGCCACTGGCAGTTGTTGCACCGCGAATTGATGCACAAAAGGGGGATTCGTCGCTTGTTAGCGATGCAAATCCGTAGCAGGCAGCGCTTCCAATAGCCTGCCCACCGGAGAGATCAATCATGAATCGTATCCAGAACACAATAATTGCCGGCAGCCTGCTGCTGCTGACGATGAACGCTCAGGCTGCGTTGCAAGCTGAAGTAGACGCCCCGGCCACTCTTTCTCTGATGGCTTTGGGCCTCGCCGGTGGCGTGCTGCTCGCGCGCTACATGAAGCGCTGAGTTATTTGTGAGGTGGCGCCCCGTGAGGGCTGCTAGCTGTTGCTCCACCCCGAATGGTTACGCCCTCAGTGCTTGAATTCCTCGAAGCTGATAAAGGCATGCTTGGCCTGGCGATTTTCGTCGCTTTGTTCTTTTTGTTCTCCCTGCTGGAAATGCAGGCGCCGAGGCGTCACATGGGCGCCGATACGGGCTGGCGCTGGGCGCACAACTTTTGCCTCGCTATTGTCACCACGGCCACCGGGCGCTTCGTTCGGGTAGCGCTGTCGGTGCTTACGGCCTGGTGGGCGACGGACTCGGGGTTACTCCAGCTGTGGGCTCCGGGGCCGCTGTGGATTCTCATCGTCGCGGTCGTGCTGCTGGACCTGACTACCTATCTGACCCACCGATTGAGCCACACCGTGCCGCTACTGTGGCGTATCCACCGCGTACATCACAGCGATACGGACTTCGACCTGACCACAACTTTCAGGCAGCACCCGCTCAGCGCGCTGGTCGTGCTGGCAATTCGCCTACCGGTCATCGCCCTGCTGGGCATACCCGCCTACGCAGTGCTGTTTTACGAGTTCCTGGCCCTGGCGGTTGATCTGTTCAGCCACAGCAATGTGCGCCTGCCCGAGGGGCTGGACCGACGGCTGCGCCGGTTTATCGTCACGCCGGATTATCATCGGGCGCATCACGTGAGTGAGCAGCGGCTCACCAACAGCAATTACGTAAACATTTTTCCCTTTATCGATCACCTGTTTGGCACGGCGAGTCACATGCCCTATGCGGCGCATGAAAAGGCGGAGATAGGCCTGGAGTATTTCCGTGAGCGCCGCGACGGCCGCATCGATCAGCTGCTGCTAATGCCCTTCAGGCGTATGGGCGAGCCGGCACTGTCGGAGTCGAGCGACCCTGAAGCGCAGGAAACCCCGCGCTAGTACGCCAGCGCCCCGCGCACGCGAATCACCCGATCCCCCCTGAAAGCACCGATGTACAGGGCCCCGTCCAGAGCCTGTGCGATGGTGCCACCGCCCAGGGACGCGCCGTTGGACTGGTAGATGGGCCGCGCTTCGAAGCTGTCCAGGTCGATGGCAACGATGTCGTAGGCCATTTGGTTGGTCTGCGCAGCCCCACTGCGAAGCACCCGCAGCAGGGTAAACACCGAGGCCTGGTGCGATGCCACAAGCAGCTGGCCCTCCGGACCAAGACTGCTGTTGTCGGGCTTTTTCACTGCCACTCGATTGAGTATTTCCCCGCTGTTAAGATCGTGCTCGCGCACCTCGTTGTTAAGGTACAGATTGAGGTAAAAGCTGTTGCCATCCGCGCTCAGCAGAATGCCGTTGGGATAGGCCCCGGCCGTGTGCGGAACAACCTCGTAGCCCGCCTCCGGGCGCCAGCGATAGACCCGGCCCGTGTTGATCCGCAGGGTGCCCATGAGCATGCGCGGCAGATGCTTGGACGCGGTCAGAGGGTCGGTGGCCAGAAAACCCCCGTCCGGCAGACCGGCCACATCATTGAACTGTGCGTTATCGCCGGCCAGTACGCAGCCACGCCATTGCAGCTCGGGTAGCCCATTGCTGCCCCAGGGCACCGCAAACATTTCCACGGATTCGCGTCCGCCGTGATTGACCGCCAGCAAGCGCCAACTGCCATCCGGCAACTGCGCCAGATCAAGACCGTGCGTCTGCATGCCGCTGGGCGGCGTACAGGAGGGGTCGCCCCAGCCCTGCCCGGGTGCGGGGGCATCAAGCCGTGTAGTCATGGGTTCCAGACTCCCCGACTCGCTGTCGAGCAGGTACAGGTGCTCCGCAAAGGCCATGGAGCTCACGATCAGGAAGCGGTCCCGGTAGAGCACCATGTCTTCCGGCGCGACAATACCGCAGTAGGCCTCGACGCCGGGCTCCGTAGGGCGCACCTCGCAGTCTGCGGAGCGCGCGCCTGCGCTGCCCAGCAGGGCAATGACCGGCAGCAGAATAAGGGCGCTGTGACGTACAAACTGCATGTAACTCTCCGTTTTCGAGGGGCACATGCTAGCAGTGATCGGGGCGACGGCGCTGCGCGCCATTCAGAAAGCTCGCTGCTGCGCGTAAATACAGAGCATATTGAGGGCCAGGGTGGCACCGGCGAGGGCCGTTATCTCCGACACATCATAGGCCGGTGCGACCTCGACCAGATCCATGCCGACCAGGCGGATGCCCCCCAGACCGCGCAGAATACGCAGCGCCTGATAGGTGGACAGGCCGCCCACCACGGGCGTTCCCGTTCCCGGTGCGCAGGATGGATCGAGACAATCGATATCGAAGGTCAGGTAGCAGAGACTATCGCCAACGGTTTCGCGGATGGCCGCGATGGCTGCATCGGCCCCGTGCTCGTGCACCCGGTCCGCGCCGTAAACATTAAAGCCATGGGTTTTGGGGTTGTGCGTACGCATACCCAATTGTATGGAGCGCTGCGGATCCACAATGCCCTCCTGCGCGGCGTGCCAGAACATAGTGCCGTGATCGATGCGCCCGGCCTCGTCTTCCCAGGTGTCCGAGTGCGCGTCGAAGTGAATCAGTGACAGGGGGCCGTATTTTTCCGCACAGGCCTGCAACAGCGGGTAGGTCACAAAGTGATCGCCACCCAGTGCCAGCAACGTCGTCTGCGTCTCCAGCACCGCGCGAGCTTGCTCGCGAAGAACGCCGGGAACCCGATCCGGGCGACCCGGATCAAAGCCGAAGTCCCCATAGTCCACGACCGCCAGGCGATCAAAGGGGTCGAAGCCCCAACCGTTCACCGCCTCTTCCCAGGCCAGATTGGAGGAGATACTGCGGATGGCGCGCGGACCCAGACGCGCACCGGAGCGATTGGTAGTGGCCAGATCATAGGGAATACCCACCACGGCCACGTCAGCGTCCGCCAGATCCCGGCTGTAGCGGCGGCGCATAAAACTGGTCGCCCCCCCGTAAGCGGCCTCGACGATAGTGCCGCGGTCACTTTTGCGCGTAAACGCAAGATCGCTGTCTAATGACATTGCCTACTCCCTATAATACCCAACGAATCACACTCGATAACAACACAGGCCGAGGAACCCGGCAACGGAAACCGCCTTCGAAGGCCTTGGAATACAGCGACACAGGGCGGGCCATCTGCGCTTCCCCGGAGATCCTATGAGCACTATCAGTATCCGACCCCACCGTCCGGACGATGCCGGGAGCATTCTGCGCTTTATCCAGGAGCTCGCCGAGTATGAGCGCGATCCAAACGCCGTGTTCGCTACCGAAGAAGACCTTCTGCAAACTCTGTTCTGCGAGGACCCAAAAGTCCACGGGCTTATCTGCGAACACGAGGGTGAGGCCATCGGCTTCGCCGTGTATTTCTTCAACTACTCCACCTGGCTCGGCAAGCACGGCCTCTATCTGGAAGATCTTTACGTCACACCGGCAGCCCGGGGTCTGGGCGCGGGTAAGGCTTTACTGAAGGCCATGGCGCGTATTGCCCTGGAGAAGGGCTGCGGGCGCTACGAGTGGAGCGTGTTGCGTTGGAACACCCCGGCCATTGAGTTCTACGAGGCCTGCGGCGCCGAACCCATGGACGAATGGGTGGGCTATCGCATGGATACTGCGACTCTCACGGCCTTCGCGGAGTCAGCCGACTAGTCCTCTGGCGCCGCCACACCGCTGCTCGGCGCGGCCCCGATGCGTTCGAAACGCGCTAGCGCACGACCGTCCACTGCAACTGTCTCAGCGAACATCGCGAGGGGCCTCACCCAGAGGGCTCGCTCCCCGTAAAGCGGCCGGTACAGAACCAGCTGCTCCTCCGTTTCTGAGTGGCGCACGGTATCGAGCACCTCATACTCACCTCCCTTGTAGTGTCTATAGCGACCGGGCTGCAGCGACATGTTTAACTCCTGTTAACTGTGCGGTGACCGCGCCTTGGCGCTGCGGCGGCGTGCAGGCGAATTGCTGGCGCAGTCCATTTTGCGGCATAACTGCGCCGAGCAGGGCCAATTATGCGACGAAAACGGGTAATCCGGCATTCTCAGCGGCCTGTGTCTCCCTATAATGGCCGGATGGAAATCGATAGCGTCATTGAGGACAAACGGCGCCTGTTCTGGCTGCTGCAATTCGGTGGCTGGAGCGTCTGGGCCGCGTCCTTTTACCTGGGCATTATGGTGTGGGGGGAGCCGCCGGAAAACTATTACCTGTATCTGCCGGTCGTGACCCTGATCGGCATGCTGCTGACGCTGCCGCTGCGCTGGATTTATCGCCTTACCTGGGATCAGAAGCTTGCTAGCCGCGGCTTCGCCATTCTTGGCGCCTCCATCTGCGCCGGCGAGACCTGGGTGCTGTGCCGCTCGGTCATCTTTTACAACCTGTTTCCCGCAGAGCAACTCAAGCTCGCGGTAAAAGGTGACAACCATCTGGCTGCCTACTTCGAGAACTCGATCGGTGCGGTATGGGTAATGCTGGCATGGAGCGCCCTGTACTTCGGTATCAAGTACTACCTGCTTAGCCAAGAGGAGAAACAGCGCTATCTCAAGGCCGTATCCATGGCACACGAGGCGCAGCTGAAGATGCTGCGCTATCAGCTCAACCCACATTTCCTGTTCAATACCCTGAACGCCATATCCACGCTGATTCTGGACAAGGATACACAGCTGGCCAACAGCATGGTGATGAAGCTGTCGCACTTCCTGCGCTATTCACTGGATAACGACCCGATGCAGCATGTTACGGTAGCCGAAGAGGTCGAGTCCCTGAAACTGTACCTGGATATCGAAAAAGTGCGCTTTTCAGAACGTTTGACCCTGCATTTCAACATAGATCCCGAGGCAGACCAGGCGCTGATGCCCTCCCTGCTGCTGCAACCGCTGGTTGAGAACTCCATCAAATATGCGGTATCGCAATCCATCAACGGCGGCTCCATCGCCGTCTCCGCTGCGGTTGAAAAAGGCTTCTTGCAGTTGACCGTAGCCGACGACGGCCCCGGCCTTGACCTGCGCCAGGGACGCCTGCCCAAGGGCGGAGGTGTTGGCCTGGCCAACACCCGCGAGCGTCTTACGGAGCTGTATGCGGAGAAGCAGTCTTTCAGGCTCAGGACGACGGAACCGCACGGCCTGACCATTAGTATTAGCCTGCCCCTGAGCTATGCCCAAAAGGAGGCCGCATGAGCGCCCTGACCGCCATTATTGTCGACGATGAATCCCTTGCCCGACGCGGTTTGTCGCTGCGCCTGCAGCAGCTGCCCGAGGTTGACGTCATCGCCGAATGCGCCAACGGCGTAGAAGCCCTTGCGGCAGTAGCCGAGCACAGTCCGGACCTGCTGTTTCTCGACGTCCAGATGCCCGGTATGGACGGCTTCGAGGTGGTTGAGAAGCTGCAGGGCGACGCTATGCCGATGATCGTCTTTGTCACGGCCTACAACGAGTTCGCCGTAGATGCGTTCAAGGTGCATGCCATCGACTATGTGCTCAAGCCCGTCGATGATGACCGCCTGCATGAGGCCGTACAGCGTGCGGTGCAGCACTACGAGCAGGAGGCCCGCTCCGCCGGCAAGGAAAAGCTGGTCAAGCTGATCATGAGCATGACCGGTGAAAGCGCCGCGGGTGTCGAAGCCCTGGCGCACGGCAATAACGGTAGCAACGGCGACGGCTGGCCGGAAAAAATCACCATCAAAGATGGCTCCGACATCCAGTTCATTCGCGTAGTCGACATCGAGTGGATCGACGCGGCGGGCGACTACATGTGCGTTCATGCGTCCGGCAAGACCCATATCATGCGTATCACCATGAAGCAGCTTGAGGGCCTGCTAAATCCCGCCGTATTCCTGCGCGTGCACCGTTCAACGATCGTCAACAGCCAGGGCATTACCGGCGCACAGACCCTGATCAACGGTGAATACCTGCTCAACCTCGAAGGCGGCTCCAAACTAAAGGTGAGCCGCAGCTACAAGGACCGCATTCGCCAATTCCTGGTGCGTTAGCGGACCCTCAGCGCAGAGTGATGCGGGACCGGGACGCGCAGGCCGTCAGCGAGCCAATAAGGGCTGCCCGGTAGCCCTGCTCGCCCAGAGACTGCAGCGCCTCTTCGGCCGCGGCTGCGGGCAGTGCCATGAGGAGGCCACCACAGGTCTGCGGATCAAAGAGCAGCTGGGCCGCAACGGGCGCGTCCTCTGGAAGGGTCAATCGATCGCCCAGGGCATCGCGATTGTCGTCCTGGAGCGTGCTGAAAATCCCGGCGCGCATCGCCGCCAGCGCTCCCTCAACCACGGGTAGCGCCGCCAGCTCCAACTCCGCCGACAGGGTATCGCCGAGCATTGCCGAGAGATGCCCGGCCAGGCCGAAGCCCGTAACATCGGTGACCGCGTTGGCGCCACAACGTCTGGCGATTTTTGCCGCATCAGCATTGCCCCGCTCCATCTCATCCAGCGCTGCCTGCACATGACGACCGTCTGCGCGCGCCTGCATGTGGGCTGCGAACAACGCTCCAACCCCCAATGGTTTGCACAACAGCAGGCTATCGCCGGGCTGGCCGCCCTTGGTCCTCAGGGGCGGCGCTCCAGCGTCCAGTACACCGCTGACCGCAAAGCCCAGCTGCAGCTCCGGTCCCTGCATACTGTGACCGCCAATGAGCCTGCAGTCCGCAGCGCTGAGTACGGAAAGAGCGCCTTCCAGCGCCATAGTCAGGTCGCGTTCGAGGAGCGGCGCAGCGGCAAAAGGCAGGGTGATCTGCGCCAGAGCCGAGTGCGGCGTGGCGCCACAGGCGTACAGATCAGACAACGCATGCTGCGCCGCGATGCGGCCCATGCGCCAGGGATCATCAACCAGCGCGCGCAGAACATCCAGGGATTGCAGCAGAGGCTGTCGCGTATCGATCAGCGCCGCATCATCGAGGCTAACCGGGGTATGTTTCGGGTAGCGCTGGGCCAACTCCTCCAGTACCGCAGACAGCGTCCGGGCACCAACTTTGGCGCCACAGCCGCCACAGGGCGCTTGCGGCAGCGCGCCCGCCGCGTGCCCGGGGGCCATAGGGCGCTCCAGAAGCTGGGAAAAGCGCTGCATAAAACGCCGATCGATGTGATCTTTCCAGCGCCAAATCCAGGCACCACGCGCGCTCAGGCCATGACGCTGAGCCACCGCCTGGCGCGTGCCGAGGGACAGCAGCGACAGGAAATGCCGCTGCGGGTGGTGCTCACGCAGACGCTCACCGCGCGCCTGGGCGACCAGGTTATGGGCCAGCACCGGGGCCTGGCGCACCGCATATACACCCGCCTTGGGCCGCGGGTTGCGATACTGCGTGGCGATATCCCCCGCGGCAAAAACATTTGCGTAGCCGACACTCTGCAGAGTGTCTTCCACACGCAGAAATCCGCGCTCGTCGGTGGCCAGTGCGCTCCTTGCAATCCAGTCAGCCGGGGCTGCGCCGGTACACCAGATCAGCGTATCGAAGGGGACCGGGCCACCGCTGTGAAAGTGCATCTGCTGCGCTTCCACGCGCGTCACCCGCCGTCCGCAAGCCAACTGCACTCCCAGCTTCTGTAGCTGCTGTTCCACCGCCTGTCGGCTGCGCTGATGATAGCCACTCAACAGCTGCTGTCCGGCGCAGTAAAGCGTCAGCGACGGGGGCGCTGCGCGGAAGCGCTGCGCAATAGCCAGGGCGATCTCCACGCTCCCCGCGCCGCCACCGACCACGGCGATACGCATCCCCGCGACAGGTCGCTCGGCGAGTGCTTGCCAGCGCTCCCAGAGTCGCGCAATGGGTTTTACCGGCACCGCGTGTTCCCGGGCGCCGGGCACGGAATCCAGTTCCGGCTGCGAGCCGATATCGAGGGACACCAGGTCGTAACCCAGCTCGCCGCGCGCACGGCAGCTGAGAAGCTGCCGCTGCGGGTCGATACCCTCCACCGTATCCACAAGAAAACGCACGCCGGCCCACTGGCACAGGCGGGCCAGATCGATATGCGTTTCTTCAAAGCCATAGTGCCCGGCCAGCAGACCGGGCAGCATTCCCGAGTAGGGGGTGAATGGCGCCGGCGATATGAGTGTGATGCGCAGCTCGCTCGGCGGGCGCATGGCCAGCTGGCGCAATACCAGCGCATGCGTATGCCCACCGCCAACCAGCACCAGATCCCGTTCCGGCGGCCGCTCAGGCCCCATCTGCCAGTCGCTCCTGAACATAGGCTGCGAGCGTTTCCCGGTCGCCCACGCAGAGCGTTTTACCCTCGCGTTGCGAAAGCTGATAGCGATACATGGGGTCGTAGTAGTCCGCCAGCAGCGCTTCGATCCAGCCGCGATGCGCTTCCACGCTGCCGCTGCGGGCCTGCTCATCGAAAGCCTGCTGCATCAGCATTGCGCAGCGCTGATGGCGCTCAGCACCCAGGCGCTTGCGCGTGCGGCCCAAGTCGCCCAGCAGACGCTCGCAATGCAGCCCAAGGCCCGCATCCCCGTGTGCCTGCTCATAGCGTGCGCCCAGATCGACAATATAATCTTCCAGTACAACCTGCACACGCGCTGCAAGGGGGTAGTCGAGGAGGAGCAGGGGAGCCTCAGCCATGCGCCGGCGCAGAGAGTCCGGCAGGGCAATACGACCAATGAGCTGCCCCTCGTCCTCGAGAATAACCGGACCCGGGTTCTGTGCCAGCCTTAGCAGGGCGATGGCCAGGGTGTTCTCGAAATCGATCTGCGCAGGCTGAGCTTCAAGCAGGCGCCCAAAGGCCGAGCCGCGATGTCGAGCCAGACCCTCGAGATCAATGGCGCGGGGCAACACCTCAATAAGACGGGTCTTGCCGCTGCCCGTGGCGCCCGCCACCAGCAACAGCTCTGCGGCGGCCCCCCGGCTTTCCAGCGTATCGATAAGATAGCGGCGCATGGCCTTGTAACCACCCAGCACGCGCGGGAAGTGAACGCCCACTTCGCCCAGCCATTGCTGCACCAGCTGCGAGCGCAGGCCGCCGCGGAAACAGTACAGAAAACCCTCTGGATTGGCCTCCGCAAAGGTGCGCCAGGCAGCGGTACGCGCCTCTCGCAGCGACCCGCAAACAAGCTCATGGCCGAGGGCAATCGCCGCCGGCTGACCACTCTGCTTGTAGCAGGTACCGACAGCCGCGCGCTCTTCATCGTTCATGAGCGGCAAGTTCACGGCACCGGGAAAGGCCCCGCGCGCAAACTCCAGCGGCGCGCGTGTATCAAGCAGTGGAGTATCCGTAAGAAACAGCTGGCGGAAATCCGCCGTGTCGTCGCGGGGCTGCGGCATAGGTGCGCTAGCTGTCCTCGCCGCCAAAGAGAACAATAAGACGGTCCTGAAGCGCGACGAGTGCCGGCGCCATGAGGGCAAAATCCGCGTCCAGGCGGGCGAGGCGATCCTCATCCATCAGTTCATCGTTCTCCTTAACCAGCGCATCCGCAAACTTCATGCGCCGCAGACAGAGGTCTTCTCCCAGTACGAACTGCAGTTGTTCCTGCCAGTGCAGTGCCAGGCGCACAACCTGCATGCCTCCCTGCAGGTGCTGACGCAACTCATCGCTGAACAGATCAACGCCGCGGCAGCGTATCACGGCGGCCTGCTCCGTACCGTCACGCAGCTCGCATTCATCGCCCACCGTGAAATCCTGGGGAAGACTGGACTGAGTCAGCCAGCTGCTCATGGCCGCAGCCGGAGCCTGACGGGTCAGCGGTGGGATCACGGGAAAACTGCCGATGCACTCGCGCAACAGATTAAGCGTGTCCTCGGCGCGCCCGGCGCTGGACGAGTCCACAAATACCCAGCGCGCCTGCGGGTCGATAATAATGCGCAGCTCCACAAGGCGGCTGAAAGCACGGGGCAGGCAATCCTGCACCACCTCGTCTTTCAGGCTCAGGCGCTCCTTGCGGTAGACCTTGCGACCCTGCTGCGCCTCGATAGCCTCGACGCGCTCATTGAGGAGGTCGCGCACCACGGAAGACGGCAAGATCTTCTCCTCGCGCCGCAGGCAGATAAGAAAACGACCGTCGGCGGCATGCACCAGTGTCTGGGTACCCTCGCCCAGCGCCGGAACCCAGCCCAGAGATAGGGGCTGGGCCGGGGTGCAGGGCCTGAAGGTGCGCTGGGCAAGCGACGCCTCAAGTTGTTCAGCCCCAAGGTCCAGGCCACGGGTCATGCGAAAAGCGCGCAGGTTTTTAAACCACATAGAAGAATTCGTCCGCCGAAAAGGCGCATCATTCTACACAAGCGGGACCTCATTACCACGACGTTGATCCGGCCCCGCAGCAGCGCTTGCTGCGTGGCCGCCAGGACCCTAGTATCCGCACTCTTGATATTTCACAGGAATTTCCCGATGCACTTTCTGCACACCATGGTCCGGGCCAGCAACCTCGACGCAACGCTGGACTTTTACTGCAACAAACTGGGACTTGTGGAGGTCAACCGCTATGACAGCGAGCAGGGGCGATTTACTCTGGTGTTCCTCGCCGCGCCCAATGACATCGATGCAGCCGCCGAGAAAGATGGCCCCCTGCTTGAAATCACCCACAACTGGGATCCGGAGGAATACGACGGCGGCCGCAATTTCGGGCATCTCGCCTACCGCGTGAACGATATCTACGCGACCTGCCAGCATCTCATGGACGCCGGCGTGACCATCAATCGCCCGCCGCGCGATGGACACATGGCTTTTGTGCGCTCACCAGACGGCGTTTCCATCGAACTACTACAGGCCGGGGAATCCCTGCCGGTTCAGGAGCCCTGGGTATCCATGGGCAACACCGGCAGCTGGTAGCAGTGGCGTATCAGGCGGCGTCCTCGTCCTCTACAGCGGTCGATTGGCCGCGCAGGAAGTTCAGCAGCCACTGTGCCATGCGCCGGGAGGCGGGCTGTCCCTGCAGGGATTCCATGCCGGAGGCATAGACTTTCTCGCCAATGATTTCCCGGCGATATTCCATGATTTCCCGGGAGTAGTCGTTCTCAAACTCCGGATGCCCTTGCATCGTAAGGATGTGATCGCCAATCTGGCATACGGCATTGGGGCAGAATTCGCTGCCGGCCAACACCTCCGCGGCCGCCGCATTAATCGTGACCTGATCCTGATGACTCACCAGCACCGGAAAGCTGAGATCACCATCATCCAGCCACTGGGGGCGTCGCGTGAAGCGATGTTCATGCAGGCCAACCCCCCAGCCCGCGACGGCTTTTTCGGCTTGGCCACCCAGCGCCTGCGCCACAATCTGGTGTCCAAAGCAGATCCCCAGAAGTTTTTTGCGCCGCGCATGCAGACCCTGGACAAACTCGATCAGCCCGTGAATCCAGGGCAGTTCCTCATAAACACTGTTGCGACTGCCGGTGATCAGGTAGGCATCGACATCATCAATATCCCTGGGGTACTCGCCTATACGCACGTCGTACTCGGCAAACTCCAGCGACGGGTCCACAGCGTTGAGCAGGCGCCTGAACATGTCCGGGTACTCCCCAAAGCGCGCCACCCATTCGTCGCGCACATCATCAGTTTTCAGTATCCCTATCTTCACCCTATGCACTTCCCATGGCCCAATATGAATAGAAGTCTAAGAAGCCCGCAAGGCGCTGTCCATAACCCGGTAGCGTCACTGACGAAGGCAATTAGGCTACCATGGACGGATGACAATCCCACGCTGTACCCGGGCTTCGCACCGGTATTGGCTGCTCCTTGCCGCCTTGATACCGCTGTCGCTCGAAGCCGCGGATTTTCTGGGCAGCGCGTCCTGTGCGGGCTGTCACCAGGAGGCCCACGCGCTCTGGGAGGGCTCCCACCACGATCTCGCCATGCAGAAACCCGACGCCGGCTCGGTGCTGGGTGATTTCGACGACGCGAGCTTTGCCAAGGGCGGTGTGACGACGCGATTCTTACGCAGAGGCGAGAGTTATATCGTGCATACGGACGGGCCTGAGGGCGAGCTGCGCGACTACGAAGTAGCCTATGTATTCGGTGTTTTTCCCCTGCAGCAGTACCTCCTGCCGCTACCCGGGGGCCGCCTGCAGGCGCTCTCCATCGCCTGGGACAGCCGCCCCGCCGAGGATGGCGGCCAGCGCTGGTACCACCTCTATCCCGATGAGATTATCGGCCACAGTGATCCTCTGCACTGGACCGGCCCCTACCAGAACTGGAATACCCGCTGCGCGGAGTGCCACAGCACGCAGGTGGAGAAGCGCTACGATGCGCTTTCGAAAAGCTTTGATACCCGCTACGTCGAAGAGGACGTGGGCTGCGAGGCCTGTCATGGGCCGGGCAGCAACCATGTGGCCCTGGCGCAGCAGGGGCAGCTCCCCACAGACCCCCTGGGCGGTTTTGCCATGAGTCTCGCGCAGCGCGGGAACTGGGCCTTTCCCGAAGGCGAGGACATTGCGCGACGCCAGTCACCACTGGGCGACAAAAACCTGATCGATCGCACGCAGATAGACAGCTGCGGCCGCTGCCACGCCCGGCGCAGCACCCTGGGCGACTATGAGTACGGAAAACCGCTTTCAGACACCCATCGCCTATCACTGCTCGGCGCCCCGCTGTACCACCACGACGGGCAGATTCTTGATGAGGACTATGTTTACGGCTCCTTTGTACAAAGCAAAATGCACCTCGCGGGGGTGGTCTGCAGCAACTGTCACGAACCCCACTCGAACGCGCTGCGCGCCGAGGGCAATGCGGTATGCACCCAGTGTCACAAGGCAGCGGTGTTCGACGCGCCGGAGCATCACCGGCATGCGGGTGGTTCCAGCGGCGCGCAGTGCGCCAACTGCCATATGCCAACAACCGTGTACATGGGCGTGGACAGCCGACGCGATCACAGCATGCGTATTCCGCGGCCGGACCTCAGCGTCATGATTGATACGCCCAACGCCTGCAACAGCTGCCACAGTGACAAAAGCGCGCAATGGGCGCTGGATACCCTGCACGACTGGAATATGCCACCGCGAGGGACAGCTGCGCACCCGGCGCTGGCCATGGAAGCGCTTGAACGCGGCGACAGCCGCGGCATACCGCGCCTGGTCGACCTCGCCGGGGACAGCACAGTAGCGCCCGTCTGGCGCGCTACCGCGCTTGAGGGTGCGGCCGCAGCCGCCAGCCCGGAGGCGCTGGCACTGGCGCGCTCACTGGCTGGCTCAGCGGACCCGCTGCTGCGCATCAGCGCCGTGCGCGCCCTGCAACAACTGCCCATACAGCAGCGCTTCTCCGCCCTGGCTCCTCTGCTGGGTGACCCGGTACTCGGCGTGCGACTGGAGGCCGCGCTGGGACTGGCGCCCACGCCTCTCGAGCAAGTGGACGACACCACCCGACGGGTACTGCTGGCCAGCTTTGAGGAATACCTGACGGTACAGAACCAGCATGCCGATATGCCAGCCATACAGATGCAGCTGGGGCTGTTTCATCTCGCCCGGGGCGACTTTCCGGCCGCCGAAGCAGCCTACCGCGAGGCGCTCACGCTGAATCCACAGCTGATCCCTGCGCGACTGAATCTCGCGGACCTGCTGCGCTCACAGCAGCGTGAGGATGAAGCGCGCACGCAGCTCGCGGAAGCGGCTGAGATCGCCCCGGACAGCGCCGACGTTATGCACGCGCGCGGGCTGCTGGAGGCACGTACCGGTGACCGCTCTGCGGCCCTGGACTGGCTTGGCCGGGCCGCAGCACTGGAGCAAAACGGTGCCAGGCATCGCTTTGTATTTGCCGTCGCACAACATGACTTTGACGATTTGGACGGAGCGCTGGCCACCCTGAAAAAACTGCATCGCGCACTGCCCAACGACGAGCAGACGCTGCTGGCGCTAGCCAACTACAGTGCGGAAAAACAGGACCTGGGTGACGCCCAGCGCTATGCCAGACGGTTGCTGGCCCTGGCCCCGGACAATCGGGGCTACCGGCAGCTCGCCGCCTCCCTGGGGGTGCGGAACTGAGCCAACAGACGAACTCAGCTATCCTGAACGGGTGTAAACACCAGATACCCAGAGACCGGTATCGCCGGGCTGATACTATCCAGCCCGGCGACTTCGCGAAGAATATCGACACCGGCGGCAAGTCCGAAATCGGCCACCTTGAGTACCAGTGGTTCACGCAATACCACCCGTAGGCTGCCATCCTCCGCGTGGCTGGCCATCACATACACAGAATAATTGCCGCTCATCCCGTGCAGCTCAATCGTTGCATCGATTTTCCAGGTTGCCGTCTCTCCCGGACCCAGCCCGTTGAGAGCCTCGGGCACGGCAACGGTCAGCGTCGCGGAGGGGAATCGCACGGTTTCAAAGAACAGCTCGCGGAGGCGCTGATTGCGGATGGGCACCAACGTTTCCACGCTGTCCAGATCGATGACCAGCTGCGCCAACCCGCTATCAGAAATACCGCCCGTCATGCTCTTGAAGTGATGTAGCTCGGCGATAGTTTTGTTCTTCACAGACATGAACTTGAGCGCCGAGCGCGCGTTGTCCAACTCCCAGGCGGCCTCGGCCGGCAGGCAGGCTAGCAGCGCCAGGGCTGCCAGCGAGGAAACCGGGAAGCAATTGCGAAACATGCGTATGAGCACGGTTGATCTCCTGTCGTTCATTAGTTGCTTGTCACTTTGACTTACGCAGCCCCTGCGGTAGCGGGTCAGGGCTGCCAGCTGGCAAAAACATCGGCGCTGGCGTAGGAGGTCTGCGTGCCCTTGCCCGTAACAGAATGCGATGCATAGCGCACGGCCTGGCTGATGGCAGTCCCGACCGGAGTACCTTTGGCCAGTTCAGCAGCAAAACATCCGATAAAACCATCGCCGGCACCAGTTGTGTCCACCGCGCTAACCACTGGCGCGCTGACGTGTTCACGTTCATCCCCGTGCAGCCACAGGGCGCCCTTGTCGCCCAGGGTCACAATAAGGTTTTTCAGCCCCCTGGCCAACAGTGAGGCGGCAGCGGCGGCAATCTCATCATCGCTGCCCACCGGCATGCCGGTCAGTATCTCCAGCTCGGTCTCATTGGGCACAAAATAGTCGCAGCGACAGGCGTAATCGATATCCAACTCGGTGCTCGCCGGCGCCGGGTTGAGCAGCACCGGGATGTTATTCGCATTGCCAAACTCGATCGCGGCATACACCGTCTCGAGGGGAATCTCCAACTGCAGGATGATCATATTACAGCCCTTGAGGGGCTCCGCAGAGGCGGCGATATCCGCCGGCAGAAGGTGCATATTGGCACCGGGGATAATCAAAATGCGGTTCTGCGAATCCGCATCAACCCAGATCGGCGCAACGCCGCTGGAGACGCCGGGAACCCGGGTCACGAACTCCGTACTCACACCGTAATCGTCGAAATTGGCCAGGGTCTTATCGGCGAAGGAATCATCGCCAACGCGCCCCATCATCAGAACCTCGGCCCCCAGTTTCGACGCCGCCACCGCCTGGTTGGCACCCTTGCCGCCACAGCCCATGGCAAATTCCCTCGCCACCAACGTCTCTCCGGCCTTGGGAATGGTGTCCGTGTAGGCAATGAGATCCACCATGCAAGAGCCGATCACTGCGATTTTCATAGCGTTCCTTCCGTTCTTATTCGACGCGCGACAGTGTAGCCTACCCGACGGTCTAATCATCCCCTACAGGGCCTGCTATGAGCTGGGAAAACACCGTTCCGGATACGGCGGCCATCGCCGCCGCCATCGATCACACGCTGCTGAAACCCGATGCCCGCGCGGTCGATATGGATATTGTGTGCGATGAGGCGCTCGCCCACGGCTTTGCCGCGGTGTGCGTCAACAGCCTGTGGATCCCCCACGTTGCCGGTCGCCTCGCTGGCAGCGGGGTGAAGCCCTGCTCAGTGGTGGGATTTCCCCTCGGCGCCTCACTCCCCGCCGTGATCACCTACGAGGCCCGCGTCGCTATAGACGCCGGTGCCGCGGAAATCGATATGGTCATGTCCGTGGGCGAAGCACTTGCCGGGCAATGGGACGCCGTACGCGAGCAGATCGCCGCGGTGCAGGCAGCCTGCGGCCTCGTTCCACTGAAAGTCATCCTGGAAACCTGCCTGCTCACGGACTCTCACAAACGCCGGGCCTGCGAGATCTGCCGGGATCTGGGAGTCGCCTTTGTGAAAACCTCAACGGGCTTCGGCGGCGGCGGTGCCACAGAGGAAGACATTGCGCTCATGCGCGAAATCGTCGGGCCCGATATGGGCGTGAAGGCGTCCGGCGGTATCCGCGACCGGGCAACAGCCATTGCGATGCTGCAGGCAGGTGCCAGCCGCCTCGGATGCAGTGCCGGCGTGGCTATCGTCAGCGGTGGAGAAGCCGCCGGGGACTACTGAAGCACCCGGCGTACAGATAGAGAAAGCGCGGATCAGCGAGAGTAAACAATCAGCGTCAGGCCAACAAAAAACAGCGCAAACATCGCCGCGATCATGCGCGAGGTACCGGCCGGCGCATCCTTGAACTCCTTCCAGATAAATACCCCCCAAAAGGCGGCCACCATGGTGGCACCCTGGCCCAAGCCGTAGGAAATTGCCGCGCCGGCCGCGCCGGAGGCAATAAAGCTGAAAGAAAAACCGACGGCCCAAATCAGGCCTCCGAGAATACCCACCAGGTGCAGTTTTGGGGTCCCTTTGCTGAAATACTCGCCGATCGGCGCCACTTCCCCGGATAGGGGCTTGTACATCAGCGGGATCAGCCAGATGACGTTAGAGAGCAACAGGCCGATAGCAAACACCACGCCGGCGCTGTACGGCGTCATCAGCCCGGGATCGGGATTCGCGAAGTCCGTGGACAGGGAGGCCGCGACAAAGCGGTAAAAGAAGCCCATGGCAATACCGGCAATGATCGATATGCTGAGGCCCTTGCCCATGGAGCGGCCCTCATCCTGCGGCAGACGGCTGTAGATAAGCGCGCAGACAATGATCGCCGCAGTCACCAGCCCCACTCCCGAGAACAGGAAAGTGGCATCCCCCACGGGGGCCGCGATGTAGTTGGTAACAACACCTATCACCAGCGCCAGGCCGATAGCCACAGGAAATGCCACGGCCATGCCGGCAATATCGATAGCCACCACGAGCAGGATGTTGGCGAGATTGAAAATCACACCACCGATAAAGGCCGAGCGAATCGCGGCGTTACTGGCTTGGGAGATATCGGGCATAAAGGCCCGGCCTTCCTCGCCACTGCTGCCGATGGTGAAAGCAAAAAGCAGCGTGAGCAGCAATACGCCGAGGGAGTAATCCCAGTAAAAGAGCTGGAACTGCCACTCGGTGCTGGCAAGTTTCTGGGTATTCGCCCAGGACCCCCAGCAGAGCATGGTGACGACGCACATGGCGACGGCGAGAGTGTAGGATTCAACGATGAGCATGGCGTTATCTCGTTTATTGTTTATTGTTTATTGTTATGAATCGTTCTTCGCGCACCGTTCGTTTCGATGCGCCGCTTGCATACCGGGAGCGAAACAAAGATAGCATGACTAAGCCCTGTTCACTTAGCGCCCAGACAACCGGCTACTGCCGGCTGGATCAAAGTGACAGGGCTGCGCGCAGGGCGCTGAGCTGGTCAGCCGTGTATTCCCCCTGCATGGCAAGATTGCCCCAAACCGGCGCGGGCCAGCAGGAATCGCCCTCACGCCGGCCAACCACATGCAGGTGCAACTGCGGCACGACCAGTCCCAGGGCAGCTAGATTTACCCGGGGATAGCCGAGCTCATCCTTGAGAAAACTCGCGACGGTTTTCGCATCGCCCATCAATGTTGCGAGCTGCGGCGCGGGCAGGTCCAGCAGATCAGCGGACTCAGCACCTTCCGGCACCAGGATGAACCAGTGCAGCGCCGCATTGCGATGCAGGAGCAGCCGGGCCGAGGGCAGGCTTCCGAGGCAATGACAGTCCGCGGCCAAAGTGGGATGGAGGTGCCAGGTCTGATCTGCGATTGGATATTCCCTCGGGCATCCTTATCGAATGCACGCCCTGCGAAATCGAGAGTTGAGCCTACCATCAAAGACACGGGGATCGCCCGCAGGTCCCTGTGTACCGGGCGACTGGAGTGTCCAACGCAGAGCGGGCAGACTGCGTGTTCTCCAATCACAGGATGATCCAAAGCTATGGGTCAGGTTACGTCCGTATTCGCGCGGAAGGTGATTCAGCAGATCCACCCTTCACTGGATAAGCGACGCTTTCTGGAAGACATCGGGGTGGATCCGGACAGTGAACCGGATCCGGCCCATATGATCGAATCGCGCGTTCACTATGCGCTGTGGGAACGCATAGCACGGGCGGAGCCGGAAGGCTTTTCCCTGCCCATTCGCGTCGGCAAATCCATGCAATGCGATGACTACGGGGCTTTTGGCCTGGCCTGGAAGACGGCCCTGTCCCTGGGGCGTTCCTTTGATCGCGCCGCGCGCTACGGGCGCGTCCTCACCAGCGTGACGCAATACGACCTTGAACAGAGTGGCAGCGGTACACTCTTCCATCTGCGCCGGGAGGGCGAAAGAGGCCTCGGGCTACGACTCTCAAATGAAGCCAGCCTGGCGAGTGTTGTCGCCATATCAAGACAGGTCTGCGCCGGGCCTTTTTCTCCGCAAACCGTGTTCTTCACGCATGCGCAGCCAGAGAACGTTGCCGCACACGAGGCCTACTTTGGCTGCGAGGTGGTGTTCGGCGCAGATAAGGATGCCCTCTTGGTCAATACAGCCGACCTGGACATTCCCAATCGGTTGGGGGATGCAAGCGTGTCCAGTTTCTTCCAGTCACATCTGGAGGCGGAACTCGAAAAACTTCCGGACGATGCCGGTCTGGAGCGTCGGGTCCGGATCCAGATCTCCCAGCAGCTCAGCGAAGGCTTACCCGGCTTGTCCGAGATAGCTGCGCGGCTCGGCATGAGCGGACGAACCCTGCAGCGGCGGCTCGCGGAGCGCGGCTATGTATTCCAGACGCTGGTCGACGAAGCCCGGCGGGAGCTGGCCCAGCGGCTGCTAAGGGAAACGCAGTACCCCCTTGCGCAGATCGCGTTCCTTACGGGCTTCTCAGAGCAAAGCGCCTTCAATCGCGCTTTTAAGCGCTGGGCAGGGCAGACCCCACGGTCATTTCGCATCAAGGTGCAGTAAGCGACCGGCTGTTTGTGCAAATTGGCGCGACGCGTCAAAAAACCGGCGTGAGGGGTCAAGAACAAACAGCGCTTCAGGTGGATGATTGGTCTTCAAGCCAACCCATCAGGAGCGGACCATGACGACAGCAATTACCAGGCATCAAGAACACAACGAACTGACCCTCGTGCTCGGAGGCACCGGCAAAACTGGCCGGCGTATTACCGAAAATCTCGCGGCCAGGGGCTACCGCACACGAACTGGCTCACGGTTGGCAGTCCCGGCTTTTGACTGGAATAACGAAGCCAACTGGGATGATTGCCTGAGAGGTGTGCGGGCGGTCTACATCAACTATGCCCCGGACCTGGCCGTTCCCGGCGCGGCCGATTCGATCCGCGCATTGGTAGCCAAAGCCAGACGTCACGAGGTGCAGCGCCTGGTACTGCTTTCCGGCCGCGGCGAAGCCGAAGCGCAGGCCTGCGAGCGTATCGTCCAGAACGCCGGGCTTGAGTGGACCGTGGTCCGCGCGAGCTGGTTCAACCAGAACTTCTCCGAGGGCGCCTTCATAGACATGGTACAAAACGGTCTGATCACCCTTCCCGCCGGTGACACGCCGGAACCCTTTGTCGATGTCGATGATATTGCCGAGGTGGTCGTCGCGGCGCTTACGGAGCCGGGCCACAATGGTGAGGTCTATGAAGTGACCGGACCGCGCCTCATGACCATGCGTGATGTTGCCACGACGCTTTCCGAAGCAACGGGTCGGCAAATCGACTATCTGGATGTCCCCCACGACGCTTTTGTCCAGAGCATCCGTGACTCCGGCGCGCCGAAAGAGGTGTCCTGGCTTCTGGACTACCTTTTTTCAACGGTGCTGGACGGGCGGAACGCGCAGCTCGCAGACGGTATTCAGCGAGCACTCGGTCGTCCGCCAACAGACTTCGCAGACTATGCGCGGTCGGTTGCCGCGACCGGCTGCTGGAAGCCGACCGATCCTCAGCAGCCGCTGCAGGCGCAGACAGCCGCCCAGGCTCAACCGCTTGCGGGATCAGTAATATGAGACGACTGGTAAGGGAACGCATTGCCCTGGCGATGATAGCGTCGACGCTCGCATGGGCGGCGCTGATGTTCCTTGGCAGCTGATGCTGGGGGCCAGCTATAACACCTCGGCCAGATTCCCTTTGCTCTCCAGCCAGGACTTGCGATCGCCGGCGCGCTTCTTGGCCAGCAGCATATCCAGCATTTCGTTGGTGCCGTCGCCGGCATCCAGGCGCAACTGCACCAGTCGACGGGTGTCGGGGTTCATAGTGGTTTCACGGAGCTGCAGGGGGTTCATTTCACCCAAACCCTTGAAGCGCTGCACATTGACCTTGCCGCGTTTTTTTTCTGCTTCTATACGATCGAGGATGCCCTGCTTTTCGCTGTCATCCAGGGCGTAAAAAACCTCCTTGCCAATATCGATGCGGTACAGGGGCGGCATGGCAACATGCACATGGCCGGCCGCTACCAGCGGCCGGAAATGACGCACAAAGAGTGCGCAGATGAGCGTTGCAATGTGCAGGCCATCGGAGTCTGCGTCAGCCAGAATGCAGACCTTGCCATAGCGCAGTCCCGAGAGATCGTCGCTCGCCGGGTCGATGCCGATGGCAATAGAGATGTTGTGTACCTCCTGGGAGGCGAGAATCTCTTGGGAGTCCACCTCCCAGGTGTTCAGGATCTTGCCGCGCAGGGGCAAAATTGCCTGAAACTCCCGACTCCTCGCCTGCTTGGCGCTACCCCCGGCGGAATCACCCTCCACCAGAAACAGCTCCGAGCGCGTCGGGTCTTCGCCGGAGCAATCCGCGAGCTTGCCCGGCAGTGCCGGGCCCGCACTGACTTTTTTGCGCACGACCTTCTTGGCGCTGCGCAGGCGGCGCTGCGCGGTGCTCACGCAGAGCTCTGCGAGCTTCTCCGCTTCGTCCGTGTGCTGATTGAGCCACAGGCTGAAGGCATCCTTGGCGACACCGGACACAAATGCCGCAGCCTCGCGGGAACTCAGGCGCTCCTTGGTCTGGCCGGAAAACTGCGGATCCCCGAGTTTTGAGGAAAGCACATAACTGCAGCGTTCCCAGATATCGTCTGGGGCCAGCTTGACGCCGCGGGGCAGCAGCGAGCGCAGCTCGCAGAAATCGCGCATTGCATCGAGCAAACCCGTTCGCAAACCGTTCACGTGGGTCCCGCCCTGCGACGTGGGAATCAGGTTGACGTAGGATTCGGTGATCAGCTCGCCACCCTCCGGGAGCCACTGCACGGCCCAGTCCACGCCTTCATTACTGCCGCTGAAACTACCGGTAAAGGGTTCCTCCGGAATGGTCGGGTAACCCTCCGTAGCCGTCAGCAGATAATCGGTCAGGCCGTCTTCGTAGTACCACTCCTCGCGCTCGTTCTTCTTCTCATCGAGGAAGCTGACGCGCAGACCCGGGCACAGTACCGCCTTGGCCCGCAGCACGTGATGCAGGCGGGGTATGGAG
>JBLIIW010000045.1:0-21728 GCA_047635315.1 Halieaceae bacterium
ACCCTGCGGCGCGTGGACTTCGAGGAGACGGGCAATATCCTTACTTTGGGGATCAGTATCGGCGCCGCCATGCTGGTGGTCGCCAACCCGATTTATTTCTCTGCACTGCCGAGCAGTATCGCCGACATACTGAATAACCCCATTACCCTGGGAGGCGTCAGTGCGGTGACGCTCAACCTGCTTTTCAACGGCAGCAAAAACCCCTCCGCATAAACCGCCTAACAGCGCGCTGCATCTCCTGGCGTGAGACAAAGGACTATTGAGGCGACTCGAGGCAGGGCCGGATAATCTCGTACAGGGCCGGCCGGTGCTCGGCTATTTCTTCCACGCTCAAGCCCTCAAGCGAGTGTGGATATTTCAACCACCGCTTGGTCTCATGAAGGTAATAGTCCGGCACTCTGTCCGTGAGGTTCCGCGTGGGTTTGAAGTAGGGCACCGCGACACGAATATCGTGAGGGGTATTCAGACGCGCCTTCTCCTTGAGAGTAGTGATAATGGCGTCGATAGTACTGCCCGTATCAAACACGTCGTCCACAATGAGCAGGCTATCCGCCTCGCGAACCTTCTTGATCAGGTAGTTCATGCCGTGGATACGAATTTCTGAGGAGCGGCCATCAATCCCCGTGTACGAGGAGGTGCGGATCGCGATATGGTCCGTCTCGATACCGGAGTAGGCGAGAATCTCCTGCACCGCAACACCCACCGGCGCGCCACCGCGCCAGATCGCGAGCATAATGGTCGGTCTGAAGCCGCTCTTCACCACCTCCGCGCCCAGACGGAAGGAATCCTCGAGCAGGTCCTGGGCGCCGAGGTAAGTCTTCTCACTCATGGGAATATCGCCTGCAGCTGGGTGCTAACTGCGCCCAAGCGTACACTAGTGACGCGCCGGAACCGAAATGGTGGAAGATGAGCAACGATAGCCCCGCAACAAAAAAAACCTTTGTCGAAGAAGAAACCCTGCTTGAGGACGCCTATCGGCTGGCAGTGCAGGTATATCAAAGCGGCTTCAGGCCCGATTTTATCGTCGGCATATGGCGCGGTGGTTCAACAGTCGGTATCTATGTACAGGAATGCCTGCAGTACCTTGGCGTTCCCACAGACCACATCGCGATCCGCACCTCCTATAGAGGAATGGAAAGCTATCTCAACGACGTTGAGAACCCACAGGGCATCCGGGTCCACGGCATGCAGTATCTTTACGAAACCATGAATCGCAACGATGCCCTGCTGATTGTGGATGATGTATTCAGTACCGGGCAGAATATAGAGGCTGTGATACAACGTCTGGAGAGCAAGAGTAAGCGCAACATGCCCCAGGATGTGCGCATCGCCGTTCCCTTCTACAAGCCCGCGAAAAATCGTACCGGGCGGACACCCGATTACTATCTGCACGCCACCGATGACTGGCTGGTCCTGCCCTATGAGATCACTGGCCTGAGCGACGCGGAAATTGCCGCGCACAAGCCCTGGCTGGAGCCGATCCTGAAGAGCCGCCACCCCCCGGGTGACGGCTGAGGTGACTAGATAGCCGGGATTATCTGGCCCCGGCCCCAGGGCGCGCCGGCCTCCAGCAGTTGGCTGCGCAGCGCCGGGATATCTGTTTGCAGAATGCTGTTCAGACGTGCGCGAATCGGTGTGAAAGCCTCCTGCGCATAGGCCAGACTGCGCCGATGGGCCGGTGTGGGACCGTAACTCGAGTTGGCAACACCCCCGTACACGTGGCTCAACCAGCTGCCGACCCGATGCACGTCATAATCGCCCACGACAGCGCGCGATCGATTACCGCTCAGGGCTTCGTCAATGTCATAAAGCTCCTGGCGCAGCGCATGCAATTCACTATCCAGCGGGCCCGGCGCCTGGGCGGCGGATGCCAGCATTTTCTGCATCGTCTCGACATCCTCCACCGCATCTTCCAGCGCGTAGGTGGCGGCACTCACCTGCCCGGAGATCGCCGCGTAGGATTTCCAGAAGGCTCCCACTTCCTCCAGGTCTGCACCGGCCAACGCCGGCGTCGAGCTGCGCTTGACCGCAAAGTTCACCGGACCATCCAGCTGGCGGCTCACACCCTCTTTGAGGAGTACCAGTTCAGCGCTATAAGAACCCGGTATCGCCGGGAAACCCTGGTGCGCGAGGCCCTGCCAATTCGGTGGGGTCTCTACCGAACCGTAGTAGGGGTGATGCAGGTCCCAGGCAACCCGATGGAAGCCTTTCTCCGCAGGTGCATCAATACGCCGGATGACCGTGCCCGTTGCATCGCGGATAACCATCTGTAAGGCCGGGGCCTGCTCGCGCCGCTCCGCCTCAACCGCGTCCCAGCCCGCGAAAGCTATTTCCTCGCCCGCTTCCAGACGCTCTTTCTCGGCTTCTTGCCGCTGGGCCTCGAGGGTCGGAAAACCCTCTGCCAGGTGATAGGTCAGCACCGCACCAAAGGGCGGGTTCTCCGCAACATAAAGCTGATCACCCTGGGAGCCCTTGGTAGTGGCCCCGATCACACCGCGCTCGAAATACCAGTGCGCGTCGCGCGTGTTGAACAGCACCGCCTCGCTACCCAGCGTGTCAGGCTCGAGTTGCCGCAGGGCCGAATAATCGTCCAGGACAAAGAACCCCCGCCCAAAGCTCGCCGCCACGAGGTCATTCTCCCGGCGCTGAATCTGGATATCACGAATCGATATGGTGGGCATACCGGCGCCCAGTTTCTCCCAGCTATCGCCACCATCAAGGGTCATGAAGACGCCAAACTCGGTGCCGACAAAAAGCAGGCTGGCGCGCTCATGATCCTGCACTACACGCCACACCAGATGGCGATCAGGAATCCCCTCGCTAATGCTTTTCCAGGATCTGCCGCGGTCGCGGCTCACCAGAAGATAGGGCGCAAAGTCACCGTATTTATGGTTGTCCAGCGCCAGGTAAACGGTATCCGCATCATGCAGATCGGCGCGAATATCATTGATGAAAGCGGTCTTCGGTACACCGGGCAAGGAGCCCACTTCCAGTCGCCGCCAGCTCTCACCGCCATTTTCCGAGACCTGGATAAGGCCATCGTCGGTACCGGCATACAGCAGCCCCTCCTGCACCGGCGATTCCGCCAGGGAAGTAATGGTGTTGTAGTCGGACATAGCAAACATGTCCCAGGGCGCATCCCAGCTCCATTCCTGCTCCATCAAGGGCATTTGCATCCGGTCCTGATTGCGCGTCAGGTCTGCGGAGATAGCGGTCCAGTCATCTCCCCGATCTTCAGAGCGCCATACCCGGTGAGAGGCAAAATACAGTCGGGTCGGCTTGTGCGGGCTCACCAGAATCGGTGAATCCCAGTTGTAGCGCTCGGGCGGGTCGCCGGGCTTCGGCTGCGGCTTGATGTAAACGGACTCATCGGTGCTCAGATCAATACGGTAGAGGTTTCCCTGTTGCCATTCGGCATAGAGGATATCCGGGTTGCCCGGTTCCGTTGCGGGCTGATGTCCATCGCCCCCGAGTACGACCCTCCAGTCTGCATTGCGGATACCGTGTACGTTGTCGGTCCGCGAAGGCCCACCCTGGGTGTTGTTGTCCTGGGTGCCACCGTAGATGTTGTAGAACGGCTCCGCGTCATCTATGGCCAGCTTGTAATACTGCGTCGTCGGGAGGTTGGCCAGATAGCGCCACTTGTCACCGAGATCAAAGCTTTCATACAGTCCGCCGTCGGTGCCCATCATGATGTAGTCGGGATCTTCCGGATCGAACACAATCGAATGAATATCGCTGTGCTGGTAGGGCGCGGGCATACTTTCGAAGTTCTTGCCGCCATCTTCAGATTTCTGCACCCGCGGCCCCACGAGATACAGGCGGTCAAACTGATGCGGGCTCGCGTACAGCTCCTGATAGTAGTGCGGCCCCGTTCCACCACCCACAGCCTCCGCGCCTTTCTCCCATGACGCGCCGCGATCCGTTGAACGCCAGACACCACCCTCGCGGCGATTGAGCTCGATAGCGGCATAAACGACATCCGGGTTCTGCGGCGAGATGGCCAGTCCAATCTTGCCCAGATTGCCCTCGGGCAGGCCCGTACTGAGTTTTTCCCAGCTGCGCCCGCCATCGAGTGATCGATGAATCGCAGACTCCGGGCCTCCGCCCATATAGGCGGCTACGCTCCGATGGTGCTGCCAGGTTGCGGCGTACAGCGTATCGGGGTCGCGCGGATCGATCAGCAGGTCAGTAACACCGGTCCACTCGCCTCCCCCGAGCGTCTTCTCCCAGGTCTCACCACCATCAGCACTCATATACAAACCGCGCTCACCACCCTTACTCCACAGGGGGCCCTGCACAGCCACCCAGATGGTGTCGGAGTCTTGCGGATGAACGACTATCTTTGAGATGTGCTGCGAGTCTTTCAGACCACTGTTATTCCAGCTCTTGCCACCGTCATCAGAACGATAAATACCGTCGCCAAAACCCACGTGGCGTCCGCCGACGTTCTCTCCGGTACCGACCCAGACCGTGTTCGGATTGGAGGGATCCAGGCTAATGGCCCCGATAGAGTAAGTCGGCTGCTCATCAAAGACCGGCGTCCAGCTGATGCCGGCATTGCCGGTCTTCCACACACCGCCGGAGCCGACAGCAACGTACCAGACGCTGGAATCGCGCGGATCCCAGGCGATGTCGGCAATACGACCGGACATGAACGACGGGCCAATATTGCGCCAGGCCATTCCGGAATAGGGGTCGGAGGGTTCCTCCGTATCCACGCACCACACCAGAGGTGAGGCCAACAGCAGCAGATTCAGGAACAAGACACGCAAAGACAGGGGCATTGTTTATCGATCCTATGCTTTTTGGGGATGTCGAGCAGAATAGCATCCGACCCGCTTGTTGTTGCAATAGCCCCGCAGGGAATGATGGCTTTGCCGACAGGGCAGACGAGACCGCGCTGAAACACTAAGATAGCGGTTTAATCCCTGCGGGAGGCGAGTACAAGCATGCGTCTGATGGTTCTGCGACAGCTCTGCGCCCTTACGCTGTTCCTACTGATCGCGCCCGCCCAGGCGGACGTCTTCCGGCCGGCCTATCTTGAGATGACGCAGCTGGACGAGGAGCGTTATCAGGTACTGTGGCGTCTGCCTGCGCTTCCTGACCGTCGCCGCCTCGCGGCCCGTGTGCAGTATCCGGACAATGTTGAGCGCCTTGGGGAGGCGCGTACGCTGCTCATGAACAATGCCTGGGAAGCGCGCTACGAGATCCGCGCGGAGGGTGGCCTGACGGGCGGGCGAATCCGTATTGACGGTATTCTCGGCGGCGCCACAGATGTAATCGTCCGCGTACAGAGACTGGACGGTACCACCCAGGTCGAGCGTCTCGCGCCCGCACAGCCGGAGTTCCTGCTCACCCGGTCGCGGGGTCCCGGGGAGGTCGCGCTCAGTTACTTCGTGCTGGGTGTGGAGCATATCCTCAGTGGTATAGACCACCTGTTGTTCGTCCTCGCGCTGCTGCTGCTGGTACGCAACCTGCGCCGTCTGGTGCTGACGATTACCGCCTTCACCGTGGCTCACTCCATCACCCTGGTGTGCGCCACCCTCGGCTGGATCAGCCTTCCGGGGCCACCTGTGGAGGCAGTAATAGCGCTTTCGATCGTCTTTGTGGCCGCAGAAGTCATCCACGAACAACAGGGCCGCCCCTCCCTGAGCGTGCGGGCGCCCTGGCTGGTGGCTTTTGCCTTCGGGCTGCTACACGGCCTGGGCTTTGCGGGTGCGCTGCAGGAGGTAGGCCTGCCGGAAACGGCGATACCCCTGGCGCTGTTGATGTTCAATGTCGGTGTGGAGGCAGGACAACTGCTTTTCGTGCTGGTCATGGTAGGACTGGCAGTGCTTGGGAATCGTCTGACAACGCTCGAATTCCGGCCCGTCAGTCGACTTATCAGCTATTTTATCGGGACTGTGGCCGCATTCTGGACCATCGAGCGCGTGGCGGCTTTCGTTCAATAATTATAATTCGTGCAGTGGAGCCGGCCTCGGGCCGTCCCCGCGAAGGCGACAACAATGAAGTTATATAAAGAGCTGCCACAACTTATGCTTGGGGGCGCTTTGCTGCTGGCCCTGAGCAGCGCTTGGGGGGCGCAGTCCACTGCGGAGCCCCACTACTCACCGGAAGTCGATCCGGGCTACCCCGGGCACGTCTACTTCGGCGACACGCACGTGCATACGGGCCTGTCTGGCGACGCCGGGGGCTCCGGAACCCGCCTCATGCCGGAGGATGCCTACCGCTTTGCCCGCGGAGAGCAGCTCACATCTAACACCGGCCAGCCGGTAAAGCTGTCGCGCCCCTATGACTTCTTCATGATTACGGACCACTCGGACGGCATGGGTATGATCCTCGATATCCTCGCGGGAACCCCCAATATCATGGCAGACCCCGCGGGTCGCCAGTACCACGAGGACTTCACCAAGGGCGGCCAGACCGCCGCGACCGCAATGTTTCGCCTCATAACAAACTTTGCCCAGGGGACGATCTCCGAGGGCCTGCTCGGTTACCGTCCGGGTTCGCCGCAGTTTCGCAGCGTCTGGGAGCGTATCGTGGGAGCGGCGGAGAAATTCTACGAGCCAGGCCACTTCACGACGTTCATTGCCTATGAGTGGACCTCCCTGGTCGCAGGCAACAACCTGCACCGCAACGTTATCTTCCGCGATAGCGCCCAGCGCGGATTGCAGGTCGTGCCCTTCACTGCCACACCGCCCCTGGGTAGTCGCGATCCGCGAGACCTCTGGCAGTGGATGGAAGACTACGAAACGACAACCGGCGGTCGGGTGACGGCCATCGCCCATAACGGCAATCTCTCCAACGGCATGATGTTCCCCCTCACGGATGACTTCGACGGCGACAAGCCCCTGGATGCTGCCTATGCCCGCAGCCGCCAGAAGTGGGAGCGCCTCTACGAGGTAACGCAATTCAAGGGCGATGGCGAGACCCACCCGCTGCTGTCTCCGGAGGACCAGTTTGCAGATTTCGAAACCTGGGATTTCGGCAATCTGGATGCTTCAGAAAAGAAAACAGCCGAGATGCTCCCCGCTGAATACGCCCGCTCCGGCCTGATGCGCGGATTGGAGCTGGGAGCGGATCTGGGTATCAACCCCTACAAATTTGGCTTGCAGGGTGCAACCGATACACACACGGCCCTTTCCACGCCCGATGAAGATAACTTTTTCGGCAAGTTCACCACCACGGAACCCAGCGCTGGTCGCGCAGCACATCCGGGTAGATCAAACCCGGAATTAGGCATCGAAGGCTTTACTGGCTGGCGCTACAACGCAGCTGGCATCAGCGCCGTGTGGGCCCGGGAGAACACTCGCGAGGCCATCTTTGACGCGATGCAGCGCCGGGAAACCTACGCCACCACCGGGCCGCGCATGCGCGTGCGCTTTTTCGGTGGCTGGGACTTTGCCGACACCGATGCGCAACAACACGATCTGGCGACCCTGGGCTACGAGCGCGGCGTGCCCATGGGTAGTGACCTGCCCGAACGCGACGGGGCCGCACCCGTTTTCCTGCTTGGCGCGCTGCGCGACCCGGCCGGCGCGAACCTCGATCGCGTGCAGATCGTCAAAGGCTGGCTGGATGCCTCCGGGAAAGCCCGGGAAAAAATCTATGATGTGGCCTGGTCTGGAAAGCGCAAACCCGACGCCAATGGCCAACTGCCGCCCGTCGGCAATACCGTTGACCTGAGTATTCCCAGCTTCAGTAACAGCATTGGCGCGGCAGAACTCACCGCGGTCTGGCGCGATCCGGATTTTGAGGCCACGCAGCCTGCCTTCTACTACGCCCGCGTACTGGAAATCCCCACTCCTCGCTGGACCGCTTACGATGCGATTCGCTTCGGCGTCAGCACCAAGGAAGAGATTGCGCTGATTACGCAGGAGCGCGCCTACACCTCACCAATCTGGTACCAAAGCGACTGAAGGGGCTTCTTGGAGGGCTTTATGCCGGACACTGTAGTACTGATAGCGATAGCAGCTTCCCTGCTGTTTTTTGGCGCATTGCTCTGGAAGGTGCTGTGGTTCATTCGCAAGATCAACAGCAGTGAGGAAGAACCCCGCGACCCCTGAAGCTGGATCCGCAGGGGCCTGGATAATCCTCAGGCTATTTCCCCAGCACAAACAGCGTATCGGAGTCCCGCAGCAGATACAGCGCAATGCAGGCCGCAAACATGGGCCAGGCCGCAAAGAACAGCAGGTTATTGAATGGGTCGAGGTATTGCGCCCAGGAGGAAAGCGTGGAGCCCGCGTGCAGGAGCATCACCAGACCGTAGCTGATGCGCTTGCGCAGCCCCAGGCCAAAGGCGAGCACCAGCAGCATTTGCACGGCACCGAGGGCGGTGAACATCCCCGGCGTAACCCCGCCGACCCCATAGAAATGATCAAATACTGCAGCGCTGTGAGCCGGATTGACGAACTTGTCCAGCGTCCACACGAACATCACGATAAAAATACCGACCCTGAGCAGCAGAAGGGATAGGGCCAGCCGGCGGTCGTCAGTGCTCATTCCTGAACTCCTTTTTGGATATCATAGTCGCTCTCAACGCAGAGGCCTGGCGCAGTTCGTCGGTAGCCGCCATGTTCGCCGGCGAGGAAATCACCGCATAGAACAGGCCCCGGCCTTCCCAGGACCTGGCGTAATCCACCAAACGGACGCGTTCGGGGGCGGCAGCAGCAAGAGCGTCGAAGTAGCGGCGGACATCACCAGCCCAGGTGATTCGATCACCCGGTGCATAGTCCAACACAGATTCGAGCGTCGGGATCGCCGGATCATAATTGTCCGACGGCCACTGGACTGGCGCAGCCTGGGCCACACTGGCTGCAGCCAGAGAACCCATGGCAATACTGCCCAGGAGGGCAGCACGGGGCAGCCGGGACAATGGAGTCCAGCCCTTCCTGATAATGCGCATATGCATTTCCTTGTTGAGCAAAGGGCGCTATGTTGCGTGGGTCAAGCACTACAGACAAGCCCCGAACCCGGAGAAGGCGACTCAAACATGCAACCCGCGCTCAATAAGCACTCGTTTTTTCTGCTCCTGTTTGCACTGGCTGCGCTCTCTATGCCGCAGGGCAGCATTGGCGCTGAAGGGGATACCGATACAGCCTCCCGGAAGGCCGCGGTCGGGCGGGTTCTGGACAGCTTCCATGCGGCGGCAGCCGCAGCGGACGGCGAGCGTTATCTGGGCCACTTTGCACCCGGGGGAGTTTTCATGGGCACCGATGACTGGGAGCGCTGGCCCCTCCCGGCGTTCACCGACTACGTCAAAGAGCGTTTTGCCGGGGGCACGGGCTGGGTATATAAAGCGGTGGAGCGCAACGTGCGGCTCAGCAGCGACGGCAAGCTGGCCTGGTTCGATGAAATCACCGAGTCACAGCGCTGGGGCCGTTTCCGTGGCACAGGCGTACTGTTGCGTGAAGGGGACGAGTGGAAAATCGCTCACTACGCGATGTCCTTCCTGGTTCCCAACGAACGCTGGGAAGCCATATCGGCCCTGGCGGTTGAGGGCTTTACTGAGCGCAATGGAAATTCCGAAGCGACTGTGGAGGACAAGGAATAATGGATGGACACAGTGTCAGTTACTCAAAGAGCACGCTCACGGAGCTGATGATCCCGGCCAATGCCAATTTCGGCGGCAAGATCCACGGCGGCACCCTGCTGTCGATGATGGACAAGGTCGCCTATGTTTGCGCGAGCAAACATTCGGGCAACTACTGCGTAACCGTGTCCGTTGACAACGTTCACTTCCTGCAACCCATTGAGGTGGGGGAGCTGGTCTCCATGATGGCCTCCATCAACTACGTCGGCCGCAGCTCCCTGGTGGTCGGGATCAAAGTCATCGCAGAAAATGTGCAGAACGGTATCGTCAAGCATACCAACACCTCGTACTTCACGATGGTCGCCAAAAGTGAGGACGGGCAGAAGGCGCTGGTGCCGCCGCTGATTCTGGAACGAAGCGAGGAGATACGGCGATTCTGTTCCGCCCTCAAGCGCCGCCGACTACGCCACTACGCCACGGAAAGGATGGACGAGTACAAGGCAGGCTTCAGGGTTGATAACACGGTGCGGGAATTCCTGGCGGAAGAGCGCTGTCAGATCCGTCTTGAGAATTGAGGCGGCCATGCAGCGAACTGAGGCTCGAATCGACTGCCCCTACTGCGGCGAAGCGCTGACCGTGTTGCTCGAGGACAACGATGCGGGCGTGGAATACACGGAGGACTGCCAGGTCTGCTGCCAGCCCATGGTCCTTGCGGTATGGCTGGAGGGCGGCACAGAGCTGGCCGTGAGCGCGCGCCGGGAAGACGATTGAAGCGCCCGCGCGTGCTTGTCGTAGGCGGTGGATTCGCCGGCCTCAGCT
The DNA here is from genome assembly GCA_047635315.1 of Halieaceae bacterium. GTDB lineage: Bacteria > Pseudomonadota > Gammaproteobacteria > Pseudomonadales > Halieaceae > Congregibacter. The sequence goes on from JBLIIW010000045.1 coordinate 10,355, forward strand.
GCGCCAATGGCCTCGATTCCCGCCGCTTTGAGGTCACGCTGATCGACCGCAAGCGCCATTTCGAATTCCTTCCCAATATCCACGAGCTGCTATCGGGGGTCAAACGCCCGGCGCAGCTGCGCCTGCCTTTGAATGCGTGCATGCAGGCCCTGGGTCACCGCTTTCACTGCGCCGCGGTGGAGCGCATAGATCTGGCTGCACGAACCGTGTGGCTGTCAAGGCATCAGCAGCTTCCCGCGGACTACCTGCTTATCGCCCTCGGTGCCGAAGATGCCACTTATGGTGTCGCCGGCGTGGCCGAGAACGCGCTGGGATTCAAATCCGTACGACAGTGCCAGGCGATCCGCCAGCGGCTGCAAGAACTGGCGCGGGGATCCGGCCCAAAACGCGTTGTGCTTATAGGCGGCGGGCTGGAAGGCGTCGAGGCGCTCGGAGAAATCCTCCGGCGCTACCGTCACCGGGGACTATCAATACAATTGGTAGAAGCCCAGTCACGGCTTCTGGGCAGCCATCCGCCGGCGGTCGCGGACTTTATTGCAGGCCACTGCAGGGAGCAGGGCGTTGCGCTGCTACTGGGCGATCCGGTGTCCCGCATCACGGCAAAAACTGTTTATCTGGGCAGCGGCAGACGCCTGCGCTCAGAGCTGACGATCTGGACCGGAGGCCCCGCCCCGCAGGCGTTGCTGGCAGACGGGACTATCGCCGCAGCGGGACAGTGGGTGTCGGTCACGAAGAATCTTGCGGTGCCAGAACATGAGCGCGTATTCGTTGCCGGCGACGCCTCCACACCCCAAGCCTCTATCAGCAAACAGGCGTATCACGCGATGGACATGGGTAGCTGTGTAGCAGAGAACATCAGTCGTCTTGCCCGAGGACGGCGCCCCAAGGTCTATCGCCCTTCCGCCAAACCCACCGTGCTGGCCTTTGGAGATCTGAGCACGGTCCTGATCGCCGGGCGCAGGGCAGTGGCAGGCCCAGCCTTGGCCACGGCCAAGGAAGGGATTTTTGTGGCGGTAATGACACAGCTTGACCAGCGTCCCCTGGGGAGTCGACTGCCGGCCGTGTTCGACCGGGGCCGCGAGGCGACGCAGCAGTTGCTGTGGCCGATGCTCAGCTCCCTGAAGGAACTGCAGCGACAGTCAAATCTGCAGCACCTGTCATGAAGCGCGTTATCTTTGACACGGATATCGGCATCGACGATGCCATGGCGCTGCTTTTCCTGCACTACGCGCCGCAGGTCGCCCTCGAAGCCATCACCACCGTATGCGGCAACGCCAGTATCGAAGATACCACCCGCAACGCCCTTTATGTGGCCGAGCGCTTCGGGATCCCTGCACCGGTTTTTCGCGGCGCTGCCACGCCCCTCGGGAGCGCACTGGGCGAGGGCTATGCAGATTTTGTGCACGGTAAAAATGGTCTGGGCGATATCCCACTCACGCCACCTCGCCGCCGGGAAGAAACCTTGGGTGCCGCGCGCGCCATCATCGCACTGGCAGAGGCCAATCCCGGCGAAATCTCCCTGGTGGCCGTGGGCAGGCTCACTAATCTGGCGCACGCTCTGGAGATGGCACCGGAACTGCCGAAGCTTCTCAAGGAAGTGGTATTGATGGGAGGCGTATTTATGCGCAACAACCATCAGGGCAACGTATCGCCCGTGGCCGAGGCCAATATCGCCGGTGACCCGCAGGCGGCCGATCGCGTTTTTGGCAGCGGCCTGCAACTGACGGTGGTGGGTCTTGATGTCACCGAGGAAACCATCATGGACGAGGTGTTTATCAACAGTCTGCGTGAGCGGGCCGGCGAAGCTGGCGACTTTATCCACGCCATCTCGCGCTTCTACTTCGACTTCTACGAGGGCATCAACGGGCAGCGTCAGTGCCCTATTCACGACTCCAGCGCCGTCGCCTACCTGCTGCAACCCTCCCTCTACGAAACGGCACTCGGACCCGTGCGTGTGGTCAGCGAAGGTATTGCCATGGGTCAGACGATCCTCGGGGAAGCACCCGAGCGCTATGCGAGCGATGCCTGGCAGAACAGGCCCGCTTCGCGTGTCTGTGTGGCGGTAAACGCGGACGCGATGCGGCAGCTGTATCTGGACACCCTGGCCCGGGCGGGCTCCTGAATCACCCGCAGCCGGCTGCGCCTAGCGAGCCAGCAGTTCGAGGCGTTCGCTGAGGTAACTGCCCGCCGTGTGTCGCTCGGATAGCCGCACATCCAACTTCGGCGCAAGAAAATAGGGCATGGCAACGCGGGAAAAATTACTGCTGGCGTCCAGTGGATTAATCACCCGATGCGGCGTCGAGGGCAGGTGCCCCGCGGTCGCCTCCTGCAACATGTCGCCGGCATTGATAATAATATCCCCAGGCTCACCGGGTACCGCTATCCATTCTCCATAACGGGATTGCACCTGCAACCCGGACTGGTCGGACACCGGCAGGAGCGTCAGCAGGTTGATATCCTCGTGGGCGGCCGCGCGCACGGCGCCAGCAGGCTCGCCGCCCACCAGAGGCGGGTAGTGCAGCATGCGCAGGAGGCTGTCCTGGGCCGACAGGCTGTTGGCGAGGCCGCCGCGAAGCGAGGGCACGAGGAACTCATCACAGTCGATATCGAGCCAGTCCAGCAGCAGCTCACCGAGTGCAAAGGTCTCTCTCAAGTGCGCATGCACATCATCGGCGAGGGCGGGCGGCAAGGTCCCCTCGGGCGTGTACTGAAAGAACTCCTTCAGATCCTTGACGCCGTAGCCCACCGCCGTCTCAGACACGGAGGGAGGAATATACCCGGTCAAGTTCCCCGAAGAGGTCTCCGCCGCGGGGTAATTCTGTTTCTCCTCCCCGAGGAAAAAATCCAGCCAATCATGCTTCATGCGCTGCATCCGCGCGGCATCGACTGGAGCGTTTCGCAGGACTGCAAACCCGGTGTGGCGGAGCGTCTGCACGAAAGCCTGCTCAGACTCGGCACTGTGCATGTCCACAATTACGATGCTCATAGGGGCACGGACTCCTGTTTCCTGTATTGCGCAGACTACTTCGCGTGGATTGTTGCGCCGCTTTCCGCGGCGCCTTGCGCATCACTGCGCGCTTCACAGCTTACCCGCTGCGGCTGCGGCTCCTCAGCAACGGCATCCCTGCCGAGTCGCCAGGCAAACCAGACCAGCAGCGCCAGCAGGAGGTAGCAGAGCGACCCGAACTGCAAAACGCTGCGTACGTCGGCGGCCTCCACAATGGCGCTGGTCACCACCGGACTTACCGCCGTTCCGGATGTCGCGCCGAAAAGCAGCGCCGCAACAAGTCTTGGCGTGGGCCGCCTGACCGAGAGTGTGGCAAAGGCGATCACGATCTTCAGCAGCCCCAGATTTGCGATACCCCAGAGCAGCGCCAGCCAGGGCAACAGGGGAAGGTCCGTAAGCAGCCACAGGGGCAGGGACCCGAAAAAGGTTGCGGACACACTCAATAGCACCAGGCGCCGGGCACCGATACGGAGTACCCACCAGGCAACCAGTACCTGTGCGATAAACATACCGGTCCAGAATCGCGCCACCACTACACCGGCTTCATCCCGCGCTGCGCCGAGGGTCGTTTCCAGATGCACCGGAAGCCACCAGAGCAGCGAGTACTGCCCCAGCGTATACAGGAAAAGCGCCACAACACAGAGCCATACGGGCAAGGGCCAGGCGCCTGCCCGCTCCCCGGGCACCGCCTCCATCGCTGACGCTACGGGGAAACGCGAGGTAGCGGAGAGCAGCACCAGCAGCACAGCAATCGCAGCGACGGCCAGATACGCCGACGACCAATGCATGTTTTGCGCGACAAACATCAACGCCAGAGAGGATATGAGGATCCCGGCTACGCTAAAGGAGCCGTCGGTAATCACCAGCATCGAGGCGCGTCGGTCCTCTGTATAGCTCATAGCGATAGTACTGGCGGCTGCCGCCAGGCCAATACCGCAGCAGGTACCCACGGCACCCAGCGCCAGGCGCAAAACCCATAAATCGCCGGATAAGCGCAGGGCCAGCAGGCTCAAGGCAATCGCGAGGTAAAGCAGCAACATCCACAGGCGTATGCCGAACAGCTCGAAAGCCACCAGCGCCAACCCCGATCCGAGAAGGATACCCATAGTCAGCCAGCTGAACAGAGGTGCCACCTCGGTAACGGGAAGAGCCAGGGACTCGGCCAGCGGCGGCAGAATGATACCGATGGGTGAGAGCATGCCCGACATAACGAAGTAGGCAAGAAAACAGGCAAGCGTGACCCTAGCGTTATTGTTCAAGCAACAAGCACCGTTTATTTCGAGAGGCCGAGAGAGACTCACCATAACAGCGCCGGAAGGCTTTGCGGAAGATGCTGTCAGTAAGAACAATTGGCAGGTAATAACCCCCCCTTTTGGCAAAAAATAATCTAGCACGCTTACGCAGGACGGCTAGACTCTTAAAGTATCAATCAACATCAAAGGAAACGGTTTAGATGGCAAAGATTCACCTGATCCAGTTCGATGGGAACGTACACACATTGGAGGCCGCGCCCGGCGCGTCTCTTATGCAAAGCGTCGTGGATGAGGGGATACCGGGAATCGACGGCGACTGCGGCGGTGCCTGCGCCTGCGGCACATGCCACTGCTTCATCGAAGGCGACTGGCAAGGAACGCTCGGCCAGGTCGATGCGATGGAAGAATCCATGCTGAGCATGCGTCCGGACCGCGCTGACAACTCGCGGCTATCCTGTCAGATCACCGTATCGGAAGAAATGGACGGGATGGTTGTACGCCTGCCGGAATACCAGATGTAAGTTCGCTGCATCCCTGAACAAAATAACAACTACCAGAGGTGCCCAATATGAACCTGCCAGCCAATGCCGACGCTATAGAATCCCTGGCGCTCGGCGAGATTGATGTCAGCAACCCGGAACTGTATGCCACAGACAGCTGGCGCCCCTACTTCGCCCGCCTACGCCGGGACGATCCCGTCCATTATATTGAAGACAGTGCCTTTGGGCCCTTCTGGTCGATCACCCGTTTCGAAGACATCGTTGCGGTAGATACGAATCATCAGGTGTTCTCCTCCGACAAGAACATCATCATTGGCGATATCGGTGACGACCTCCCGACGGAAAACTTCATTGCCATGGACCCCCCCAAACACGACGTGCAGCGCCGTGCGGTGCAGCCCGTGGTCGCGCCGCAAAACCTCGCGCAGTTGGAAACCGTTATTCGCCAGCGTGTGTGCACAATCCTCGGCGGGCTTCCCCTGGGTGAGCGTTTCGACTGGGTGAGCCAGGTTTCAGTCAACCTCACCACACAGATGCTGGCGACGCTGTTTAACTTCCCCTTTGAAGACCGCAACAAACTGACCTACTGGTCTGATATCGCGGCGGGATCACCGGAAATTTCCGGCGGCAATGTCACCCCCGAAGAGCGTATTGCGGGCCTTGGTGAGTGTCTCGCGTACTTCACGCGCCTGTGGCACGAGCGTGCGGGCCAGGACGGCGGCTTCGACCTGATCTCCCTGCTGCAGCGTGACCCGAATACGCACGATATGGTCGACCGGCCCATGGAATACCTTGGCAACCTCGGACTGCTCATCGTCGGCGGTAACGACACAACGCGAAACTCCATCACCGGCGGCCTGCTGGCGCTCAACCAGAACCCGGCGGAGTACGACAAGCTGCGCGCGAACCCGGGGCTTATCGGCAGCATGGTGTCAGAGATCATTCGCTGGCAGACACCGCTGATGCACATGCGTCGCACGGCCAAAGAGGATATCGAATTCAAAGGGAAGCTGATCCGCAAAGGCGACAAGGTCGTCATGTGGTACCTCTCCGGCAACCGCGACGAAAACGCCATCCAGAATGCCGACAGCTTCATCATTGACCGCAAGAACCCTCGTCACCACCTGTCTTTCGGTTTCGGCATTCACCGATGTATGGGCAATCGTCTCGGGGAAATGCAGCTGCGGATCCTCTGGGAAGAGATCATGCGGCGTTTCAGCTTCGTTGAAGTCGTCGAAGAACCGGGGCGTATTTCATCCAACTTCGTGCGCGGCTACAGCAGCATGCCGGTAGTGCTGCACGGTCTCTGAGCAACCGTCCGGGCCCGTTTATGGGTACACTCTGCGGTCCGACGGTCAGCAGCGAAGCGTACGATGAAAACAGTGGTCATAACCGGTGTTTCCACAGGTATCGGGCACGCCGCAGCGGGCATTTTGATCCGCCGCGGCTTTCGCGTTTTTGGATCGGTGCGAAAGCAGGCAGACGGGGATCGTGTCAAGGCCGAGCTCGGAGAGCACTTTGAACCCCTGATCTTCGATGTGACCAGTGAATCCGGCATTGCCGAGGCCGCGGACACCGTGCGCCAGGCGCTGCACGGGGAGACACTCGCAGGGCTGGTCAACAACGCAGGTATCGCTGTTTCCGGACCACTGCTGGAGGTTCCCACCCAGGACTATCGGCAGCAGCTCGAAGTCAATCTGGTCGGTCCCTTCCTGGTGACACGGGCCTTCGCACCGCTGCTCGGCGCGGACGCTTCGCTGTCGGGCACGCCGGGCCGCATCGTCAACATCAGCTCCGTAGCCGGCATACGTGCCATGCCATTCCTTGGCCCCTACGCGGCGTCCAAGTTTGGCCTCGAGGGCTACTCAGAGGCCCTGCGCCGGGAGCTCATGCTGTTTGGCATCGACGTCATCGTGATCGGTCCGGGGCCCGTAAAGACGGCGATCTGGGACAAGGCAGAGGAAGTCGATATCTCCCTCTATGACAATTCGCCGTATCGTAAAATCCTCGAGCGTTTTCAGAAGGTGTTTATCAGCCAGGGACGCGAAGGCTATCCGGCGGAACGCCTCGGTGAGCTGATCCACACGGCGCTGACCACGGCGAAACCCAAAGTACGCTACGCCGCCGTCAAGGGGCGGGTCATGGAAAAGCTGGTCATGCAGCTGGCGTCACCGCGCGCGCTGGACAAGATGATCGGGAAAATGCTCGGTCTGAAGCGCCGGGACTAGAGTCCCGGACAGGAGCGCCCAGGTCTCCAGGGCGCTGGCACGCACCCGGTGCTTATTCTACCGCCGCCTTATAGAGCGAATCCTTCGGCGCTGCCATCACCCGGCGCAGCATAGGCTCGAAAAACGCCAGGGAGTAGGCCTCCGCATCGGGATCGAAGGCCGGGGCATCGTATTTTTCGATAAAGTCGCGCGTGTACGCATAATGTGGGTGCGACTCAAACTGCTTGTGCAGGTCGCGATCCAGGCCGAGATGGTGAAAGAAATAGTAGCCCTGTAAAATACCGTGGTGCTTGACCATCCAGTGGTTCTCCTCGCTAACAAAAGGTTCCAGCAGGCAGGCCGCCACATCGGCATGATTGTAGGGTCCGAGCGTATCGCCGATATCGTGCAGCAGCGCACAAATCACATACTCTTCATCGCGGCCATCTTTGTGAGCGAGGGTGGCCGTCTGCAGGCAGTGCATGAGCCGATCCACGGGAAATCCACCGCACTCCCCGTCGAGAAGCAGCAGGTGCTTCAGCATGCGATCGGGGAGCTCCGCTGAAAAAGCCTTGAATTCACCTCCGATGATCTGCCAGTCCTCGGCAGTGCTATCTTTCATATGGTGGAATTTGGCGCGTGCAGGCAGGGCTGTATTCGTAGTCATCTCCTTATAATTTTCAGCGCCGTCCCGCATCGGGTCCTGCTCGAAGCAGGGGCGCTCGCCCAGTATAATATAAGCGGCGCACAGCTGGCAGTTCCCCCATGGGATAGACTGGAGGCACCGAGAATCTCCGAGCTCACCGATGACTGACATCACAAAACGACCGCCTATTACCCGCTCCGTGATTGGCATTGCCATAGCAACTGCCCTGGGTGTGCTCGTTGCTCTCGCGGGAAGCAGCGGCGGCCTAAGCGTGGGTCCTCTCCCGGCTTTGGCGATGGCCGCATTGGTCGTTTACGGTATCCAGTGGCTGGCCTTTATCCCGGCCTTTCTCAGCCAGTCCGAGCGCTACTACGACCTGGTGGGCTCGCTCACCTATCTTTCCGTGGTCGGCTTCGCCCTATCGGTAAAAGGCGACGCGCGATCCATGCTGCTGGCTGGACTTGTTGCCATCTGGGCTCTGCGCCTCGGCAGTTTTCTTTTCCTGCGCATCCGCGACGCGGGTTCGGACCGGCGCTTTGATCGCATAAAGCCCTTTTTCTTCCGCTTCCTGATGACCTGGACTATCCAGGGACTGTGGGTTCTGATGACGGCCGGGGCTGCCCTGGCCGCCATGACATCGGCAAGCAGTACTACCCCGGGTGTAGTAGCCGTTCTCGGCGCCCTGCTGTGGCTGCTCGGTTTCGCGATTGAAGTGGCCGCTGATCGCCAGAAGCGGCAGTTCCGGCGCGATCCTGCCAATCGCGAACGCTTTATAACGCATGGACTCTGGGCCTGGTCCCGGCATCCGAACTATTTCGGCGAGATTCTGCTGTGGTGTGGTGTCGCACTCATCGCCCTGCCCGCGCTCAGCGGCTGGCAGTACCTGACGCTCTCCTCACCGCTATTTGTCTATCTGTTACTGACCCGAATCAGCGGCATTCCCCTGCTCGATGCAGGCGCACTAAAGCGCTGGGGCGATGACCCCGACTACCAGGCCTATCGCAAGGCGACACCTGTGCTATTCCCCCGGCCTCCGCGCGCGAGCAGCGCCCAAAAGGGATGAGGCTACTGCTGGGACTGCTGGCGTGGCTACCGGCGGCGCTGTCTTATGCGCTCGCCGGGGTCGCATCCATCCTCATTTATCACGTGTTTCGTTATCGCCGGGCCACGGTGCGTGAAAATCTGCAACAGGCATTTCCAGACTATTCAAAAGCCCGCCTGCTGCAGATCGAAAAAGCCTCATACCGCCACTTGTGCAACCTCGGGGTGGAAATCATCCGCTCCAGTCGCATGCCGAGGGAGGAGTTTGTTGAGCGTGTCTCCTGCGTCAATCTCGAACTGCTCGAGACAGTCACGCAGAACTTCGAAAAACAGGGGCTTCTGCTGCTGGTCCACCAGGGCAACTGGGAATGGGCGTTGCACGCCGCCATGGCCGGGCTACCGGTGCCCATCGACCCCGTGTACAAACGCCTGCACAGTCCGTTCTGGGAGCAGTTTATCAAGGCCTCACGCTCACGCTTTGGCGCCACCCCCATGGCCATCGACGATGTCGGCCGCGCCATGATCCGTGGCCGCAAATACCAGCGCCTGGTAGGGATGCTCGCGGACCAGGCCGGTCCCCGATACGGCGGCTACTGGACAGAATTCCTGAACCGGCCCGCCACTTTCTATCGCGGCGCCGACAAACTCGCGAAAGCGCTGGAGCTGCCGGTCGTGTTTGTCCAGTGTCGCCTGCTGTCCAGGGGATACTATGAAGTCAGCTTCCACGAACTGAGCCTGCCACCGCATCGCGACGACAGCGAAGCCATTCTTGAAGATTACGTGCAAATGGCAGAGCAGATGATCGCCGCGCAGCCGGAAACCTATCTATGGACCAACCGTCGCTGGAAAAAACGACCCCCAGATAGTCATGAACAGTCCTAGCTTTCGCCCCGCTCAGGCAGCGATCGAGACGAGCTCAGAGCGCCTGGGACATCACAGGCCGCGCTGACCCGAACGCATTCGCAGTTGAAAGGCCCGCAGGGAATCCTTGCCGCTCACTTTGATGCGCGGCAGTTCCAGCGCCTCGCTGTGAACGTCCACTGGAATGCCGACTTCGGTGGTGACGGCGCTCGTGAAACCGGCTTTTGCCGCCGCGGCCACATCCTCAGGTCCGTAAATCCCGAAGGGATAGGCGAAAGACGCAACGGGCACAGCAAAACGCTTCGCCAGTGATTGCCGGGCGCCGGCGATTTCGCCCTCCCGGGCCCGATCGTCCAGCGCCGCGAGATTGGCATGGGTGCGCGTGTGCCCACCCAGCTCCCAACGACCGCTGGCGAGCATCTGCGCCACCTGTGGATCGCTGAGTTTTGCTTCGCGCGTGAGCTCGCCGCTGTCGTGATGCGCTTTCTTGCTGGTGGACCAATCACGGTCGAAGCGATCCTCGACCAGATACAGGGTTGCTTTGGCGTTGTATTTCTCCAGCAGCGGATCGGCGCTCTGCAAATTATCCTCATAGCCATCATCGAAGGTCAGCACCACCGTTTTGGCCGGGATAGGGCGCTGTTCGAGCAGCTCGCTCATAAAGACGAAGCGCCAATCGTTGTCCCGAAGCCAGCGCAGCTGTTCCTCGAAGTTTGCCGGGGGCACGCGCAGCTTGTTAAAGGTCGCCCCGCGCCGATGCGGGCTGATCATGTGGTACATCAAGATGCGCGGGCGCCGATAATCTACCGCGGACCGCCACCAGGCAAAGCGGTGGCTGAACCAGAGCAAAAAAAGGACCAGCGGCACCAGCAGCACCAGCAGCAACAATAAACCCGGTATCTGAGCGGACATAGCTAGACCCAACCTATATCGACAATGCGGCGCGCGCAGCGATCCGCCTCGCCAAAGGCCGTGGCCGCTGGCGCAAGCACCCCTCCGGCGGCAAAATCCGCGAAGGCGGTGACCAGGCCTCGCTCGCGGAGCGCCGCAACCCCACCGGCAACGCGACTGCGAGCCTGCGGGCGCATCTCCAGCAAGCCGACGGCGCAACCGGCGGTCAAGCCCTCGTACACCATGGACGCGCTGTCGGGACTAACCCAACAGCGCTGCACCCGGGGCAACTCCAGCGCCAACCAACCCGCCGGCAGAGCTTCATAATCAAGCAGTTCAATACCCGGCAGCTGCAGCGCGCGCAGGGCTGGAAGAAAACCCGGCGGTGTTCTGCGCGATGTGCTCAGCGCCCAGCGTTCCCCCCCCGCAGCAATACAGGCGAGCTGCTCCAGCACCCGCTGATCGTCCCAGTCATAATGTCTGGAGGGGCCGCCGAGCAGGATCACGCCGCGATCCTCGGCGGCCACACCCGGCTGCATACGGTTCAGCGGTCCATCACTGAGCCAGTAGCGTGCGGATTCGCCGCCTCCGTCATGTCGTGGTGTTATGCACAGATCGAAAAATCCATGCGGCAGGCTGGGCTTCATGAGCACCACCACCGGGCATCGTTCACTGCGGCGCAGGGCGAGCAGGGACAGATGCGTGCCATGCCCGGCGGATACCGCCATCGCCGCATCGAGTTGCCCTGGCGCCGCGGCAAGAATTCTCCCCAGGGCGCGCGCTGGCGCATCGGCATCCACAATCTGAATGCGCAAATGTGGGCGGATACGCTGTATCGCCTCGGCAAGACCAAGGCTCTGATTGGCGTGTCCCGGCTTGTGGTCGCTAAGGACAACAATAGTTGACCCTTGTGCAGGTTGCGCTGTAGCGCTCAAATGTCGGCATCTTCTGTGGATTTTTGCGTATAT